>NZ_JBXMTI010000004.1:0-44109 GCF_057083605.1 Candidatus Villigracilis sp.
TGTGGGAGATTTTTAAGAACATTTTTCGAACTAGGGGTTTTTCGACAGTCTCGTTAGGCAGTCACCTATCTGTCCTGCAATTCATTAACAACAATGTGTAAGCTCCGCGAATAGCAAGGAGTACGCAAAATGAATGATTTCGAACGCAAGAAGACAATCTGGCTCATCGTGACCTTTACTGTTCTTGTAACTGTTATTGCTTGGGTCAGCCCCTTGCTGGGGGGGAGTCCATCTTCACCTGGGCTCGGATTTATACTTTGGGGGACTGCTCCATTACTTGTGTCATTGACGATGCGCTTCGTAACAAGAGACTGGTCCGACTTTGGGGTAAAACCTGCAATCAGTAAGAACGCCAGATGGTACTTGGTCAGCGTTCTAGCTTTCCCTGTCATTATGATACTGACACTGCTTATTGGTGTTTTGATTTCGGTTTCCTCAATATCTGAATTCTCGATGGGGAAATATCTTCAAACTGCGCTGACTGCATTGCCAATATTCTTTATTTTTGCCATCTTTGAAGAAGTGGGATGGCGTGGGTATCTCTCTCCAAAGTTGGCTTCACTCGGAATCAATAGTTACATTGCGGCGGCTCTGGTTGCTGTCGTGTGGGCTTCATGGCATCTGCCTTATTTTCGTGAACTTTCATGGGTCTACAGTTCGGAAGATTTAATCACCTTCATTCCCAGATTTTATCTGACCTGCTTTGCCTTATCCATTGTCTATGGCGAAATCAGGAGTATTACGGGTACCTTCTGGCTAGCCGTACTTATGCACGCTGTTGGCAATTCGTTCGGACATCCACTGTCCGCTGAATATGTCACTGTCGTGGCGGGCAAGGAGTATCTTGGCTCGATCAGCAATGGACTTTTCGTGATTGTTTTCTTTGTCTTTTTAGGGGTAGCCATAAACCGACGGCGATTGAAGGAATCTGCGCTATCAAAACCCTCAACCTAGCACAGTATGCACCCGACTGGTGGGAGTCGGCGCGTTTTCAGGCAGTTTTTGTGGCTTGGAGTTGGCTCCATCAAAGCGGCATTCTCTCGTCCCGCCCACCAGCGGGTAACGCAGGTCGTTACTCCCTAAAATAGTAGAATCAGAATATGCTTAATCAAAATTTCGTAATAGTTGGCACTCTAATTGGTGCCGCAGGTGCTTTCGCGTATTTATGGGACACAATTAAGGGGAAAGTAAAACCTAATAGAGTCTCTTTTTTATTATGGTCTATCGCTCCGATGATTGCCTTCGCAGCCCAAATAAAGCAAGGGGTGGGTTTAGAGTCATTAATGACTTTTAGTACTGGTTTTCTACCTCTTTTAACTTTTGTCGCCTCCTTTACCAATAAAAATGCTGAATGGAAATTAACAAGGTTTGATTTAGCCTGTGGCATTTTGTCTGTGGTAGGTCTGATCCTTTGGCTGATAACAAAGGTTGGTAATGTGGCTATTTTCTTTAGCATCGTGGCTGATGGTCTGGCTGCACTACCAACACTGGTTAAGGCTTATAAACATCCAGAAACGGAGATTGCATGGCCCTGGCTGGCAACTTGTTTTGGTGTTGCTTTAACATTACTAACATTAAAGGAGTGGACATTTGCCAATAGCAGTTTTATTGTTTACATCTTTATTGTGGACCTAATGATTTTTAGCTGTGTGCAATTCAAGTTAGGAAAGCGGGTTTAAAATACTTTAGTGGTATTGAAATAGAAGCTGATTTGTTTGCTGGTAAATGACTTCTGGATACTGTAACGCGTAGGAACTAACGAATGATATTACCAAAGAAGCGAGACCTCAGGTTCATCACTGTGCGTCGCGGCGGTACCCTCCAAGACTCCGATCATCACCTGCTTGCAGTATGGGCAGCCGATTGCGCACAGCATGTGTTGCACTTATTCGAGGAAATGCAATCTAATGATGATCGGCCTCGTCGAGCCATCGAATTGGCTCGCGCTTGGACGCGCGGCGAGATCGCAATGTCTCAGTCCCGCGCGGCGGGTGGCCATGCCATGGCTGCGGCAAGAAAGTTGAGTGGAGCCGCTCGGCATGCCGCGTATGCTGCCGGCCAAGCGGCGGTGGTGGCGCATGTCGCTGCACACGAGCTCGGTGCTGCGGCCTACGCGATCAAGGCCGCGCGTGCGGCGGCGCTTGACGGTCAAGCCGAAGAAGCTGGTCGCCTTGAGTGCGAATGGCAGCGTGCACAACTTCCAAGCGAAATCCGGGATCTCGTGCTTGACGACCAGAAGTTGCGCAACGAAATCTGTTGGTTTGTATTCGATTGTTGACTGGCTCGCTCAAATCACTCCTTCTGCTAGGCATTTTGTTCTGGCTTGATGCTGTCATGAAAAGACACCATGTTCTTATCCTTGTAATTGCCGTAATCGCAAGCATAATCTTGCTTCCATTCCTTGCGACATATTGGCAGATAAATCGCTATGATGCGAGCCTACAACTTTGGGAACAGAGTAAACCAACACATTACTCCTATGATGTGATATGGCAAGATGCCATCGCTATTGAACGTCAAACTCAACATCATTGGCATATTGAAATGCAGGACAGCCAGTTCATTCAGGTGCGTGACCTTGCGACAGGTCAATTGCTAGACCCACACACTTTATATTACCGTGAAGAGTTTGTGTTGACAGATAAACTGTTCCTACGTATTGATGAGAGCCTTCCGCGACAATTGAGCATTGGCGGATACCTTGGGCGCGCATATCCGAGTCTCGTTCGATTTCTGTCCAGTCATAGCATATCCATTCCGTATGACTGGGTTTGCGTTCCGCCTCTTCCCAAAGTTGTTTATGATGCCCGATGGGGTTATCCAACTTATGTTGAGTCCGAAACCAACCCGTGTTTTGCCACTTCAGCTGATAGAACAAAAGTAAAAGTGACAATCAACAACTTTCAACCCTTACCATGAACGTGGTGTAATTCCATCCCGCCCACCAGCGTGTAGCGCCAACCGTTAGCCGCCTGTACGAATCGAGAATCGATGAATGAATTACTGGAAATAGAAATCGAAGGACATCGACTGGCAGCCACTTTGACCCACTCTAACGATTCGGGGATGCCAGTTTTCTTTCTGCATGGCATAGGGGGCTCAATATATTTTTGGACTCCCGAAGAAACATCTCTCTTTCAAAAATTAGGCTCTTGTTGCTCTCTAAGTTTGCCAGGTCACTACCCCGCCATCCTTCCCAAAGAATTTACCGCCACCTCCCTTACAGCCGAGTTGATAGCCCAACTTTTAGCAAAAGCCATTCAAGAAATAGTTGGAAACAGGAAAGTTTTGTTGGTTGGTCACTCCACAGGCGGATTTGCAGCCTTATGCACAGCAATATACTTTCCTAAAGTTGTAGCAGGAATAATTTCTATTGCTGGTTTTTCTAAAGGTCAATGGACAGGTGCATTAGGCTTCAATCAATGGCTTGTTCGCCAAGGCTCAATGGGCTGCGCCATGTTCAAAAAGATATATCAACTCGGGGGTGTAAACAAAGAAGTTTTTCGAATGTTCTGGCAAGTCTACGCAAGGGACCACATGGCTTTATTCAAACATCCACATTTCAATGCGGTGGTGAATAGCACATTCCCTTATGTTCAGAACCTCGATTTAGATTCAATGGTCAGTTACTTTACAGCAATGTCCCAAATTGACATAACTCTACATCTATCAAAAATAGATGTTCCAACATGTGTGATCGCTGGGGATAAAGACCCTATTGTCCCCTCAAGGCAATCATTAGTTATTGCAGAGAAAATTGCCAACTCAAATCTAACCGTAATAAAGGGCTGTGGGCATCTTCCATTTTTTGAGAAGTCAATTGAATATAAAAGAGCAGTAGATACCTGGCTTGCAGAATTTCAATCTTTATCCTAAAACACCCAACCAAACATTCCTGATACAGAGCAAAAACTATGCCAAAATCAGTCAAAATAGCAGTTGTTCAAATGAAAGCCTCACCTGCCCCTACCAAAGAAAGGTTGGCGCGGGCTGAAAATTTTGTTGCCATGTGCGCTGAAAATGGCGCACGCCTTGTCGTTTTGCCAGAAGTTTTCAACACGGGATATGAATATAGCGACCAAAACTATTTGCAAGCAGAGTCATTTGATGGCATAACTGCCACTTGGATGAAACAAACTTCCGCCCGTTATCATGTTCACTTGGCGGGGTCATTTCTTCGCAGAGAGCAAAACGATATATTTAACACCTTGTTGCTTGTTGCCCCAAATGGTCGTCAGTGGCATTACGATAAAAACTACCCCTGGATATGGGAACGAGCCTATTTTCAAAAAGGAACAAATGTAACCATTGCTGATACCGAATTCGGAAAAATTGGATTCCTTATCTGTTGGGATGTTGCCCATCCAAATTTATGGCGACAATATTCAGGTAAAGTTGAACTAATCATAGTGAGCAGTTGTCCCCCAAAGGCTCTTGACTTGGCATTGGTCTTTCCAGACGGGAAACGGATTATGAGCAAGAATACGGGCGCGTTTACCCAATATGTAAAGCGCACCTCTGATAAAACATTTGGAGAATATTTGCGCAGGCAGGCCAGTTTTTTAGGAGTTCCAGTGGTGCAAGCAACAAGTACAGGAATTTTCACTTCATCCTTTCCGAATCCCAAATCATCTTTGGCTATGCTTTCAGTTGTTTATCCACCATTATTGAAATACAAATCTCAATTTGACCATGCTCGCATGGAAAGCGACTACTTCAACGAAACTTATATAACTGATAATTTGGGAGTTGTTTTACAGTCTGTTCGACCCAACACCGAAGGTTTTGCTATAAGTGATGTAACCTTGCCTGATTTCCCTCCGCAATCAAAAGGGAAACAACCTGCCTTTGGTATTCCTAAATCCATGTATTTGATTGACTCAATTGCTGAAATGATGTTTGCATCCGAATATAATAAAAAGACACAAGAGTAAATCTAATGTCAATATCTCGGTTTTTGAAACTTGTCTCGAACATAATAATTCTTGGATGCTTTACCTATGGGTGTAGCAGTCAATCCCAACAAGTTCCCACAAATATACCGACAATACTTTTGACGCCGTTAACATCAGGCATTCTTATTAGCGACGAAATTAACGCATCCAATTTATTGAAAGTGGATGATGGTCTGATAATATCTGATCGTAGCGACTGCTTGCCAAAAGACTGTGCTCGCAGCGTTTGGGACATTCTTGAGCAAGACTCGCTTGCGCTTACTGTTTCCAACTCAACCCTACAACTTGGAATATCACTAAGAAGTTTTCAGACCGCAGAGGACGCAAACTCCCATGCAGAAAAGATAATAAGGGAAAACGGCGGACAGCCCGGCATTCGGATGATCGAAATACCCAGTGAAGTCCTGCCTGAACAAAGTTGGGCATATGCGGAAGATGGAAGAGTCATTTATGTAATTACCGTCTACGGAAATATACAGATTGGCGTCTCACTCAGTCAATACACAGGAGGAATAAATGAAACGGAGAAAGCAGTAGTTCTTTTGGCAAATTTGGCTAAAATGCAAATCGATAAACTTGTGCTTTCAAACAAAAAATAAAGATCTGTGCCATGGATGTCAAAAACTCCTCTTACACATCCCCGCACACCTCGCGCCATGATATGCAAATAAAGAAAGAGGTAACATGGAATTTAGTCCTCTTTATCAGGAACTTCAAAATAGCACAGAGATGATCCATGCATTATTGTCAGGAGTCGCACCAGATGCAGCGCGCCTCAAACCGAGTGCGGAGTCGTGGTCGATTCTCGAAGTGGTGTGTCACTTATACGATGAAGAGCGCGAAGATTTTCGAGAACACCTCGATTTCATTCTTCACCGCCAATATGAAGAATGGCATGCGATTGACACCGAAGGTTGGGTAACCCAGCGAAAATATAACGAGCAGAACTTCGCTGAGATGCAGGAAAAATTCTTTGTCGAACGTGAAAAATCATTTGCCTGGCTCAATGGATTACAGAATCCAGATTGGGAGAAAACCTATACAACGGAGTACCGCACAATCAGTGCGGGAGAAATGTTCGCCTGTTGGGTCGCGCATGACAACCTCCACATCCGCCAATTGGTGGAACTCAGGCGCCTGATGCTGGAAAATATCACAAAGCCTTACAATCTCGAATACGCAGGTAATTGGTAACAGAATAGACGCAAATCGTATGTCGTGCAAGTTTGTTGGCATTCCAAGAGTGCGCCCATGGCATTAAAATTGAGTTCGGCTATAGATAATATGAATAATATACAAGAACGAATCACGGACAGTTTCAAATCACAAGGATTAATGACAACTTTGGGCGCACGGATTGTCTCGATTGCAGACGGTGAAGTCCAAATAGAATTACCGTTTTCTGAAAAACTTTCTCAACAACATGGGTACCTTCACGCTGGCGCAATCACAAGTATCGTTGATAGCGCATGTGGTTATGCAGCACTAACAAAAGCACCAGCAGAGTATGAAGTTGTGACTGCCGAATTCAAAATCAATCTCATGCGCCCTGCAATTGGCGAAAGATTTATAGCAATTGGGAAAGTGCTAAATTCAGGCAAAGTTCTCACCGTTTGCACAAGAGAAGTTCAAGCCTATTCAGGCTCAGATTACAAAGTGATTGCTGTCATGCAGGCAACTATCGTCAATGTTCGGATATAGCGCAAGAAAGTACCATTCAAACCTTATCATTTTTTCGCCCCATCTTTTGGTAGTTGTCAAAGACTATTTTTGTGTAAAAATTTTGTTGAGTTGGTTGCGTGCTAACGCAGGCTGCTGGCTGGCTTTGGGCAGATACTTTTAGGCAAAAAGGGATAAAGAGATGAAAGAACAACCCACTTCCCCTAAAGAAGTGATCTTCACACGAAGAGATAATGTCATAGGAAATATTGTCAAAGGAGTTATTTTCACCATTGTCTTCATTGTTGCCTGTGGCTATTTTATCTTGGCACTTATTTTTAATGGCGGAATAGATGGGCTCATAAGTAATTTGAAACCTGCACCAAACCCAAACAGTTCAGCAATGAACGCTAAAAGAGAAGCGGTTACAGCAGAAATCAATCAATCTTTTGATGAATTACAAAATATTCTTCACTACAATTATTACGAAACGGCTACGCATGACTATTGTTCCAGAGGAGATAATAATTATAAAAGATCTGACGGCTATGCTTATCGTTGTTCGCTCCGAATAACAAATTTTTACGGGTTCAATGGCGATTTTCGTCAACAAATGATTGACTTCGAGCAGAAAATTATTAGTATTGGCTGGTTCCCTCCATCCTATAGACAAGATAGCCCTTGTGAAAGGATGCTGGAAGAGTATTATGACCCGTATCCAGGAAAGCTTGTATCTGACCTACCTGGTTTTGATTGTAGTTATGAGAAAGACGGTCTTTCACTAGAACCTGAATTTGCCGAAAAAGAAACTCGTAGTTTTATTCTTCAAAATGCCGTTCAAAAAGTTAGCGGGGGGTCTTATGACGAGATTTACGATGAAAAGAATTTTCAAGATAGTAGTTTGGTTACAAAAATGATTACCGATACTGACAGGTTTGTTTTAATTATTTCAATACAAAAAAACTATTTTCAAAATTAGATTAAACTCGCGTCATACAATAGGTGATTAACTTACTGCCATAAAAGCCGGCCACCGATGAATAGCAGTTGTCAAAAGAAAATAAATGGACTTGGGAATAGGTTGAAGAGCCCGGAAAACATAAAAATTAATATTCTCTCATCCTTGACACATCCCATGGGCGAGAGGTAAACTACGATACATAGTTAGAAAATCTAAAGAAAGGAGCGCACTCTTGATGTCCACCATAATTTTCATCACCCCTAACGCAGTTGGCTTTTTGCCTTCTCGGAGTGCGCCTATAGACCGAATCTAGGTCTCTTTCTGTCCCTTGTTCGTTTTGGGCTGTGGCGCATGTGCCACAGCCCTTTTTGTTTAATTTGATTCATCGTCATTGCGAGGAGCGCACTTGCTCTTTGCGACGAAGCAATCCCCAACTCAATTATGAGATTGCTTCGTCGGGAAGAACACTCTCCTCGCAATGACGGAGCCACGGAGTAACCATGACCACACTACAACCCACCCACGAGCCTGCGCTCACTTTTGACTTCCGCCCCACCCTCCAGGAAAACCGCCTCAAGGGTTTATGGCAGATGATGTCTGACTATCGACTGTCCTATATTACGGCGACAGTCGCGCTTGCCATTTCAGCGCTTTCCAAAACCTTCACATATCTGCTTTTACGCTTCTTCGCGGATGATGTGCTTGCGCAGGGAAAATACATCGGTGATTCGTTGACCAGCTCCATGGTTTGGATCGCCGTTGGATTCGTCGGCCTGGCTACGTTTGAAGGCGGCTTCGCGTTTCTTTCGGGACGTTTGGCTGCTTACACAGCCGAGGGCATTACCCGCCGCCTGAGGGACTTCCTCTTCGACCACATCCAGCGCCTCAGTTTCTCCTATCACGCCACAACTCCAACAGGTGACCTGATCGAACGTGTCACCTCGGATGTGGATGCATTGCGCCGCTTCTTCAGCGAGCAAGCCATCGGGGTGGGGCGTATCGTCCTGTTGTTTGTGATCAACTTCATCGCCATCCTCAACCTCAATGTGGAACTCGCGCTTGTTTCGGTTGTGGTGATTCCTTTGATCCTGCTGGTCTCGCTTTGGTTCTTCAAAAAAGTGACCAAGGCCTATGAAGAATACCAGGCACAGGAAGCGATTCTTTCCACGACTCTGCAGGAGAACCTGACGGGTGTGCGTGTGGTGAAGGCCTTTGCACGGCAGGATTACGAAAAGAACAAATTCGAGAAGGATAACTGGGGTAAATACTTGAAAGGCAAAATTCTGCTTTTCATGCACTCCATGTTCTGGCCTCTCTCGGATATCGTGCTGGGCTTCCAGATGCTGTTCGGATTTATCTACGGCGCGACCATGGCAATTGATGGAGAGATTTCCGTCGGCACATATATTGCTTATGTGGGTCTCGTCGTCTGGCTGATCTGGCCGATCCGCAACCTGGGTCGCATTATCGTACAGACTTCTACCGGCATGGTTTCATATGCGCGCCTGATGGAAGTGGTCAAGCAGCAGCGTGAGCCGTTGTTCGATGGACGGCACCAGTTATCGGGTCAGGTACGAGGCGATCTTGTCTTTGACGATGTCTCGTTCATGTACTCGGATGGCAAATCGGATGTGCTGAAGAATGTCTCCTTCCATGCGAAACCCGGTCAGGCCATCGCTTTGCTTGGGTCAACAGGTTCAGGCAAGACTTCGCTAGTGAATTTGCTGCCGCGCTTCCACGAATACACAGGCGGACGAATTCTGCTCGACGGCGTGGAGTTGAAGGATTACTCGCGTTCTGATCTGCGAAAGCAGATTGGCATTGTGGAGCAGGAGCCTTTTCTGTTCAGCCGCTCGATCCGCGAGAATATTTCCTACGGTGTGGGGCGCGATGTTTCGCAAGAGGAGATCGAAAAAGCCGCGAAAGCCGCTGCCGTGCATGACGTGATACTAAGTTTCCCGGATGGTTACAACACGTTGGTCGGCGAGAAAGGCGTGACCCTCTCCGGCGGACAAAAACAACGCGTTGCCATCGCCCGCACCTTGTTGAAGAATCCGCGCATTCTGATCTTGGATGACTCCACCTCATCGGTGGACACCGAAACCGAAGCCGAGATCCGCGAGGCTCTGAATGGATTGATGAAAGCCCGGACCACCTTCATCATCGCGCACCGCATCCAATCTGTGATGGTTGCCGACTTGATCCTTGTACTCGATAAGGGTGAGGTCGTTCAGATGGGAACACATGCAGAGTTACTCAAGGATACAAACGGAATGTATCGTCGAATTTACGATATCCAAACCAAGATCGATGCGGAGTTGGAACAGGAAATTGCAAGAGTAAATTAGAAAAATTTCAACCCCTGATGGTCGAGTAGCCCCGAATGATCTTTGAGGGGCATATCGAGACCATCAATGACGAGAAAACAAAAAATAAAATGTATACCTATTATTAGTGGTTTCGATACGGTCTCGCGAAGAACGCTCGACCTACTCGACCACCGTCTATAACGGAGATTTTACAATGACCGAAGATCTTATCGAACTCGAAGAAGAAGAGTTCACCTCCCAACTAACTACCCCCATACTAAAGCGCATTGGTGGGTTGCTCAAACCGCATTGGAAATGGGTGGTCGGCTTTCTGATCACCATTGCCCTAACCTCGGCGCTCGATGCGTACTTTACATACCTGAACAAGCAATTCATTGATCAGGGTATCTTATTGAAGGACAGGGCAAGGATCATGTTCCTGGCCACCGTTTACGGCGGATTCATTTTGGTTCAATCCGCCGCCGTATTCACCTTTATTTACCTAGCTGGCGTACTGGGCGAGCGCATTCAATATGACTTGCGCAAGATGCTCTTCAATCACCTGCAAGACCTGTCGCTTTCGTATTATGCCCAAAACGCGGTGGGACGTCTAATCGCGCGTGTCACCTCGGATACAGGCCGCGTCTCTGACCTGCTGACTTGGGGCATCGTGGATACAACCTGGGCTGTAATGAATATCATTTCATCCACCATTTTCATGGCCATCATCAACTGGCGGCTGGCGCTGATCGTGCTGACCATCATCCCGATCATGATCTATGTCGGCATCGAATTTCGCAAGAAGATTTTGGCGGAGTTTCGTGTTTCGCGCCGCGCCAACAGCAAGATCACGGGTGCGTTCAACGAAAGCTTTCAAGGTATGCGCATCACCAAAGCCTTGGGCCGTGAGGATGAGAACACGCGCGAGTTTCAGGGCCTCACTACCAAGATGTACAACGCCTCTTATCGCGCGGCCTGGCTTTCGGCGCTCTTTCTGCCCACGGTGCAGATCATCGCGGCGATTGCGTTGGGCGTTATCGTCGGCTATGGCGGCAATCAAATTACCATCGGATTGATGACCATCGGCGGTATTCAAGCTTTCGTCTCGTATCTCACCTTCATGATGTGGCCGATCCAGGACCTGGCGCGCGTGTATGCCGAAATGCAGCACAGCATCGCATCAGCGGAGCGAATTTTCAAGTTGGTGGATACCCCGCCCGAGGTCCATAACAGAAGCGATGCCATCGAAGCGAAGACCCTGCTCGGCGAGATCGAATTCGATCACGTGGATTTTTACTACGAGGACAGGAAATCCGTTTTGACTGATTTCACGCTGAAGGTGAATCCCGGCGAAATGATCGCTCTGGTCGGGCCGACAGGGGGTGGCAAAAGCACGATAGTGAATCTACTGTGCCGCTTTTACGAACCACGCAACGGCGTGATCCGCATCAACGGCATGGATTACATGGACTATAAGTTAGAGTCGATACACGACAAGATCGGCATCGTCTTGCAGACCCCGCATCTCTTTTCGGGGACGGTGCGCGAGAACATCCGCTATGGGAATTTATCGGCCAGTGATGAGCAGGTGGAAGGCGCTGCCAAGATCGCAGGCGCGCATGATTTTATCGTGACGCTCGAGAAGGGTTACGAGCAGAACGTGGGTGAAAGCGGAAACCTGCTTTCGGTTGGTCAGAAACAATTGATCAGCCTGGCACGCGCTGTGCTTGCCAAACCTGAACTGTTCATCATGGACGAAGCCACTTCATCGGTGGATACGCTGACCGAGGCCTTGATCCAACGCGGCATGGAAGCTTTGATGAAGGGACGCACGTCCTTTGTGATCGCGCATCGCCTCTCCACCATTCGCCGCGCGAACCGCATCATCGTCATCGAAGACGGCAAGATCGCGGAGCAAGGCACACATGCCGAATTGCTCAAACAACGCGGACATTACTACCGCCTTTACACCCAGCAGTTCCGCCATCAGCTGGAAGTACAATATGGGGTGGCAGACGAGGTGATTGAAGGCAATGAACGCGAAGGTGTAACAGCCGATTCGATCATGGTGAGGCGTGAACAGCCAGCCGAAGAACCCACTGCGGCGGATTAAATAAATATAGACCTGACATGTCTCTACTAAACCGCGATTAACTCGCGTCATTGTCCGCGCAAGAGCTATGGTTAACAACGGCGCGGATGAGACATGTCAGGTCTAATAACAGCAGACCTCCGAGATTTTAAGCGAAGCGTCTCGGAGGTCTGGGGGGTTAACATAGTCTAGTGTATCTGGCCGCGAACTTCTCCACCAGGAAGATCACCCGGCCCTGTGTTTGTCGGAGCCACGCCATCGTTCGTGTGCACGTTGACATAGGCATTTCCGGCCTCAATTTCTGCAATTAGCGCACTAAGCGGTTGTCCTGCTAATAGGCCGGTCAGGTTTGCCGCGGTGATCGTGCCTTCTGCAAGGACGCCACTAAAACTGCCTCCTCCCGCTGCTGCCGGGCCATACAGGAATGCAACCACGGGGCCATTCACGCCTGCCGGCCCTAGATGGATGTGCGATGCGACAACACTATCGATGTTCGCAACGATAAGCATATAATGCAACTCAGTGCCGTCCTTGCTAAGTTTAAAGACAGCTTGACCGCTGGCCAGGCTTGCATTGGCGGGAACCTCTTCGTCACCAGTAAGATGTGCCACAAAGCTCCTGTTTTCGGCGGATACAACACCCGTGGTGCCAAAGGCAAACAACAAGGCGATGAGTATCAATATCATTGGACGGAATTTCTTCATGGTTCGTCTCCTTTCACTGTAATCAAAATTATAGCAATTTTGACTGCCCATCTTCAAGCAGAGAAAAAGACTATTAGGTCTTTCTTAAGTATTGTCAGAGAAAATTAGTGAAAATCACAGTAAAAACCATCCCCATAATCGCGTCCATTTTATGCAAGTCCAATAATCAACATTCGCCTGCCATAATAATGTTGGAGTCCAAAGTCTCCAGACTTTGATAACGTGAGTACAATGACTGGAGTCGTTGCACTCACGTTATGCCCAAGGCAGGTTATTAGGAGTAAAATTATCCGTATTACCAGCAACCAAATCATAACAATAGCAGGCCTCAATGAGCGATACTTTAAAGTTACTAGCCATATTAGCCCACCCCGATGATGAGTCACTTGGCGTAGGAAGCACGCTTGCAAAATACACGGCAGAGGGCGTGCATGTTTTTTTGATCTGCGCCACAAAAGGTGAAAGAGGCTGGATGGGGGAAGAAAAAGAGTATCCCGGTGAAACTGAATTGGGAAAGATCAGGGAAAAAGAGTTGCTTTGCGCGGCTGAAATACTTGGCATTCAACAGGTTTATTTTCTTGATTATATAGATGGGGATTTGGATCAGGCAGATTCAAATGAAGCTATGGAAAAAATTGCTGCCATCATCTGTAAAGTCCGTCCGCAGGTGGTGCTCAGCTTCGGACCCGACGGCGCATACGGTCACCCCGACCATATTGCCATATCCCAATTTGCAAATGAAGCGTGTCTACTGGCAGCAGACATGAACTATAAAGATTCGCATGGTCTCGCTCCACACCGCGTTAGCAAGTTCTATTATTTTGTGAATGATGCAAGCATCATCAAAAACTACACGGGCATTTTCGGGGATATTCAAATGGAGATCGATGGCGTCGCCCGCTCCTTCGTCCCCTGGCCCGATTGGATGTATACCACTGTGATCGATGGCTCAAATCATTGGCAAACTGCGCTTAAGGCAGTGAATTGTCACAAGTAGCTATTTATGGGGACTTGAACAAATTACCCGATGAAGAAAGTATTGCCTTATGGGGAAAGCGAGTCTATTATCGCGTGTTCAGTTCGGTCAACGGCGGCAGGGAACTTGAGACGGATTTGTTTCAAGGGATCAGGTAACACAACCAAATCATAAGGAGGCTCAAATGTCAGTTCTCGTTACCATGCGTGTGAAGGTTCATGATTTTGAAGGCACGAAACAGGCTGTTACCAAATATGGTGATGCCATGCTAAAGGCGGGCTGCCATTGGTTCAAGGTCTATCAGCGGGATGGGAATGACAAGGAAGTTTTGTGGTTGATGGAATTCGACAGCCATGAAGCCTTCGAGAAAAGCGGCGGCGAATTTGAAGATGATTTTGTCGGCCTGATCAACCCGGATGGTGATTGGGACGATGCAGTCTGGAAACTGTCGTTGGAAAAGTGATGTGTCACCCTGAAGGAGCGTTCGTTGCGACTGAAGGGTCTCTGACATCGTGATAGAGATGCTTCGGGGAAAAAGCGCCCTCAGCATGACACAACGCTTCATACATCAATTTTCCAAAAGCACTTTAAGTATGCCTGCTTTTGCAGCATGCTCAAACGCCTTTACAGCATCGCCTAATCTATAGCTCGCCATGATCAATACAGTGGGGTCGACTTCGCGTCTTTCCATTAAACGTAAGGCCGGTGCAAATGGCCCGCAGCGTGAGCCGATGATATTAATCTCGTCCACCACGATGGATGAAAAGTTGACATTCACATCACCTTTATAAGTGGACTTCAATACCAATGTCCCTCGCGGGCGAATGGCTTTTCTAGCCAGATTGAATCCATCTGCTGAGCCTGTGGCCTCAACAACGATATCCCATTTGCGCGGCTGAATTTCCCCTTCGGATATGATGCGAATCCCCCGTGCCGTGAGCAGGTCTTTCTGTAAAGCGTGACGCGCAACCACATGCAGGTTGCAGCCAGTAAGAGCTAGGGTCTGCGCGATGAGCTGTCCCAACCTGCCTGCACCCACTAAAAGAACGCGGTCTGTCGGCTTGATCTGCGCTTGTTGTTGAATCTCCAAGGCGGCAGCCAGCGGCTCGGTAAAAACTGCCATTTCATCGGGGACAGAGTCCGGCACGCGATGTAAGTTTTCAAGTGGTAATGTTGTATATTCCGCAAACACGCCGTCGCGATTGACGATTCCCAAAACTGTGCGGTTCTCGCAATGTGTGGGGCGTCTATTCATGCAGGCTTCGCAGAATCCGCACACAGCGTTGATCTCACCGACCACGCGTGCACCAACCCAGGCTGAGTCAGATGCGTTCGTCGCTTCACCTACAAATTCATGGCCAAGGATTCCTGTGTAGGGATAATATCCCTTTACAAGTTCAAGATCGGTACTGCAAATGCCTGCCTTGCGGATTCTGATCAAGGCCTCGTCAGGTTTATTCGGCACTGGAACGTCACGCAGGGATATTTGATTGTTTTCAAGCCATAACGCGTTCATGGAAATTTCTCTCTTCATTGATGATCGCCATTCGGTATCAACCGGGTGTCACTGTCCCATCGTACCAGATATTGATCTGGTTCTTGCCCGCATATTTTACCGAATACATGGCCTTGTCTGCGTGGTCTATTACCATATCTATGTTCTTGCTGGATTCGTCACAAGTCGCAACTCCCACGCTTACCGTAATCTTCAAATCCTCTTTTTTATATTCCTCGTTCGTCTCAAGGTCAAAAAGATCTTCGGCCGCTGATAGGTCTGCTCCCTCCACAACTTTGCGCAGGCGATTGGCAACCACAACTGCCCGTTTCAACTCGGTATCAGGCAATGCCGCTACGAACTCCTCACCTCCCAGCCTGCCAAAAATATCCACATCCCGTAGCGATAATTTACACTGCGCTGCAACCAGCTTTAATACCAGGTCACCTACCTTGTGCCCAAACCTGTCGTTGAAAGTTTTGAATTCATCTATATCCAGCATGATGATCGAAAGCGGTTTTTCATAGCGCTTCGATCGGACAAACTCCCGCTCAGCCAGTTCATAGAACTTACGGCGGCTGAGCACCTCTGTGAGCGGATCTATATCTGCCAATTGCTGCGCCCTTGCAAAAAGCCTTGCATTCTCAATGGCAATGGCCGCATGGGCAGCGAGCAGTTCTAGTAGGTACTGGTCTTCCTCGGTATAGGAATTTTCCTTGTACGATTGTGCCGAGATCATTCCCGCCACTTTGCCGTGCAGCAGCATGGGCACTGCGAGAATGGATCGTGTGGGGTCATCTGTAGGAAAGCTGCCATACACTTCAAAATCAATTCCGCAGTTATTTATTTCTTCCAGGCTATTCAACAGAATGGGGCTGCGGGTATGCACGACCATCCCAGCCATGCCGTGATCTGCAAAATATTTTTTTGTCACAACTCTGCGCCGCGGAAATTCTACTGCGTAGATGGGTATGATCTCATTGGTTTGCTCATCGTATCCATCGATCACGAAATCATCACAGGGCATTACTTTTTCCACAGTTGCATGGATGGAATCACACAACTGTTCCATGTCCAGGCTTGCGCTGATGGCGTGGGTGGCCTGATATAGAACTTTCAGCCTATCCACCATTTGCGCCAGCGCCTCCTGTGCCCAAATCCTTTCGAGTGCACCTGCACAATGGTTTGCCAGGGTCTTCAGGATTTCAAGCGAACTCTCAGTGTAGGCGTGTATTTGATAACTTTGTATGGAGAGCACGCCAATGGTTCGCTCCCCGCTGCGGACAGGCACAAATAGTTGAGACAGGGTTCTGCGCGAGCGGTCACCAAACGACAATGCCGGAGGCATCTCAAACGGGCCATCGTATAGGGAGAGATATCCGTTTTCACGAATTGCCCTGAGCATATTTTCACTTGGTTTTTCAGGCGCAACATCATGTTCGATAAATCGTTCATTATTGATCGTATCGATGGTCAATAGCGGGCGTGGTTTGCCCCCCTGCTGCGGGTCATACAAAATTAAATAACATGCATCCCATCCGATCAGTTCCTGGGCGGCGTTTAAAATAATTTCCGCCGCTGTCACTGCGTTGGTGGTCGCGCTTAGTTCCTTCCCCAGTTGGGCGAAAACTCGCCCCGACTTTATGGTGGACCCGTTTACTTCCATTTGCTTTCTATATTCTAACTTGATATGGGGAGATTATTTGTTTCTCTGCCTGACACTTTCGTAAGCGATCAATGCGGTTGCGATTGAGACATTCAGAGAATTCACTTTTCCCATCATCGGGATTTTTACTTTCATATCCGCATTCTGCATCCAGAAATCGGTCAGGCCTTCATCTTCCGTGCCGACAGCAATCGCGATGGGCTCACGCAGGTTGACATCTGTGTACAACACGTCGGCGGAGGGTGTTGCGGCAAGCACTCGCATCTTTCTGGACCTAAGCCATGCCAGCGCATTTATCGACTCAACCTCGACGGTTGGTACGGCAAAGACCGCGCCTCGGCTGGCGCGGATCACATTGGGGTTCCACAAATCCACGCGCGGATCACAGACGAGCAGTGCATCCACTTTGGCGGCGTCGGCTGTGCGAAGGATCGCACCCAGGTTGCCAGGCTTTTCAACAGACTCGGCCACAATCACAAGCGGTGTTTCAGATAATATAAGTTGCTCAAGTGAGGTCTTTGGGGTTGTGAAGATTCCGAGCCAGCCGTCTGGGTTTTCACGGTAGGACATTTTCTCGAAGACACCACGGCTGACGGTTGTCACCTCAATGTTGGGAAAGTTTATAGTTTGGCTAGCAAACTCCGGCGCGGTCAGAAGCGATTCTGGCTTAAGTCCAGATTCGAGCGCAAGGATTAATTCATCGTAGCCTTCCACAAGCATCAGCCCATCCCGCTGGCGCTGACGTTTATCCTCGCGAAGTTTTACGATGTGTTTTACTTTTGGGTTTTGAGTGCTGATGATATCCATAAATGTAAGGCGATTAATTTCGCGTTACTTCACCAACAGCAGGCAGGATGCTTGATGGGTTTTGCTAAGTGAAATGGGCGGCGGGTCGCTGGCCGTGCAGATTTGCATGACCACCGGGCAGCGCGGGTGAAATCGGCAGCCGCTGGGCAGGTCAATCGGGTTTGGGGTCTCACCCTGCAAAATGATGCGCTCATGGCGCAGGCGCGGGTTTGGAACAGGAATGACAGAAAGAAGCGCCTTGGTATATGGGTGTTGAGGTTTTTCCAGCACTTCCAGCATGGTGCCAATTTCAACGATGCGCCCAAGATACATAACAGCCACACGGTCTGCGAAGAAACCAACAGAGCCGAGGTCATGTGTAATGAAGATGACAGCGATCTGGCGTGTGATGCGAAGCTCAGCCAGCAGGTTGATGATCTCAGCGCGGATGGAAACATCCAGCATCGAAACAGGCTCATCGGCCAGGATGATCTCAGGCTCCAGCACAAGTGCGGCGGCAATCACCACGCGTTGGCGTTGACCGCCTGAGAGTTCATGTGGGTATCGGCCAAGGTATACATCCGCAGGTTTCAAGCCTGCATCTTCCATGGCTTTCTTTACACGTTCATCGCGGTCAGGTGTATTGGCAATGCCATGCACAAACAATGGCTCTGTGACGATCTCTTTGATAGTCTGTGTGGGATTCAATGATTCATATGGGTCTTGAAAAACCATTTGAATTTTTTGGCGTAGGTCTTTACGTTCATGGTCGTTCAAGTGTGTAATGTCGCGCCCTTCGAAAGTTACCAGGCCTTCGGTTGGGTCTTCAAGACCCATCAGCAAAAGCGCCAGGGTTGATTTTCCACATCCGCTTTCACCCACCAGCGCGATCACTTCGCTATGGTGCAGTTGAAAGTCCACGCCATCCACGGCATGGACTTTGCGCATATTTTTTGAAAATAGACCGGGCTGACCAGCTTCAAAATATTTTTTTAGTCCGCGAACTTCCAGGAAGTGTTCTTTGCTCATTTCGAAGCCTCAACCAGATGACAGCTTGCAATGTGCCCATTGCCATTCAATGTGTGCAGGATGGGTTGTTCTATATAACAGCGCTCGAATGAAACGGGACAGCGCGGCGCAAAACGGCAGCCGTCAGGTAATGCATCCAAACGCGGAGGATAACCAGGAATGGAGGATAGTTTTTTCTTCGGCTTTGTGAGATCGGGAAAGGCTTTGAGTAGTTCCTGTGTATATGGGTGTTTCGCATCGTTGTAGATGATATCCACATCGGCGTATTCGGCTGTTACGCCGCCGTACATCACCAGTACACTATCGCACATCTCAGCCACCACGCCCAGGTCATGCGTCACGAAGATTATGGCAAGCCCGAGTTTCTTGCGAAGCGAATCAAGCAATTCCAAAATTTGCGCCTGTATCATCACGTCCAGGGCGGTGGTTGGTTCATCTGCAATGATCACCTTGGGGTCGCAAGCCAGTGCCATGGCGATCATTGCGCGTTGCCTCATTCCACCCGAATATTGATGTGGGAAATTATCCTTTTGATCTGCGGTGATGCCAACCAGATCCAGCAATTCAATCACTCGCGCAGAAACTTGTGCACGTGGCAAAGTTGTATGCTTGATGATGGCCTCAGCAATCTGGTCACCCACCGAACGCACGGGGTTGAGCGCATTCATCGCACCCTGAAATACAATTGAGATCCCACTCCAGCGCACGCTGTTCATTTCATCTTCAGATAGTGCCGTCAGGTCTCTTCCGCCAAACAAAACCCTACCGTTTACGATCTGCCCAGCAGAGGGAAGCAATTGCAATAGTGCCAACATGAGGGTGGTCTTGCCGCATCCGCTCTCCCCCACCAGCCCGATCAACTCACCTTCCTTCAACGTGAAGCTGACATTTTCAACCGCGCGCGCCGGATTTCTTCCTTCAGTGACATAATTGACGGAAAGATTTTGAACTTCAAGCAGATTGGTCGCCGTGGTCGGCACTCCCATCACTTCGTTCTTAACTGTGGGCCTGCCCGGCATTAAATGATGTGTGTCCAGCCTTGGGTTTAGAACCTGCTCCAACCCCTGACCAAGCAGGGTAAGGCCAAGCACTACCCAAACGATCCCAAAGCCAGGAACTGCCAGGGCCCACCATGCGCCTATAGACATGGCTCCAGTGCCAAAAGCGTAGTTGAGCATTTGTCCCCACGATAATACTGTTGGGTCTCCAAGCCCAATGAAAGAAAGCGTGCTTTCATTGAGTACAGCCAGTGAAACCACCAGCACTGCCTGAACTACCAAGATGGGAGTTACCAACGGAAAAATGTGGCGGCGGATAACGTGGAGTTTGCTGGAACCAATCGCGCGCGCACGTAAAACAAATTTGCGAGATTTGACTGCCAGCGTTTGAGAACGTACCATGCGGGCGGTTGTCGTCCAACCCAGCAAGCCGATCACGAAAATAATATTCAATAAAGACGGTTTTGTCAGTGCGACAATGACCACCATCAATGGCAGGTCTGGGATGACGAGCATAATGTCAGTAAAGCGCATGAGGACATTTTCAACCCGCCCGCCAAAGAAGCCAGCCACAATTCCTAGAACCCCACCTATTACTATCGAAATAAAAGCTGCGAAGAAACCCACTGTCAGCGATACCCTGGCGCCGTATATAAAGTTTGAAAAAACATCTGCACCGGCATCATCTGTCCCGAATAAATGCTCTGAACTCGGAGGGTTATAAATATCGCTCACTCCCACATTTTGCGTGGATGCAGATTTATGAGGCGCGATGAGGGGCGCGAAAATAGCGATCAAAATGACTACAACCAACATGCCGAGCCCCGCCAGCCCCATGCGGTTTTTCTTGAACTTGCGCCAGAACTCAGTAAATTGAGAACTGGTTGGAACTACTTCTTTCCGTGTCAGTATTTCCATATGCTTTACTCTGTGTGTACCCGCGGATCAAGATAGGAATAAGCAAGATCCGCTATCAAATTTGCGACGATGACTGTTACAGCGATCAAAAGGAATGCTCCCTGCAACACAGGGAAATCGCGCCGGTTGACAGCTTCAAAGATCGCCAGGCCCAGCCCCGGCCATGAGAATACCGACTCGATTTGGATGGCGCCTGCCACCGTAAAGCCCAGGTTGATAGCAATAATCGTTACCAGAGGCAGCATGGCGTTCTTAAGCGCATGGTCGCGTAATATTTGGAAGATGCCCAATCCTTTAGCCTTTGCAGTCAGGATGTAATCTTCAGACAGCACATCCAGTAGACTGGAGCGCATAATAAGCATATATTCGCCCATGTATACAATCGTATAAGTTATTGTCGGGAGGATCATATGGCGGAGAATATCGCCCCATTGCTGCATGAGCGGTGCAGATGACATGCCCGGTGTAGCCTTCCCGCCAATGGGAAGGCCATTTGCAGACCCCCAGAATAATAGAATAATTCCAAGCCAAAAAGTCGGCAGGCTCCAAACCACCAGGCTGGTAGTCAGCGCCCCATAATCAATGGAAGTGCGCGCCTTCCACGCCGCAAACATGCCGAAAAACGCCCCTACAATAATGGATAGAATTTGCCCCGCCCCAATTAACAAGATTGTATTCCATAACCGTTCAGCCAGGACAGTGGAGACAGGTCTATTGGTGTGATAACTGATTCCCATCTCACCAGTGAAAAGATTTTTCAAGTAAATAAAGAACTGGGTATCCAGCGGATTGACCTTGCAACTTCCGATCTTAATTGGATTCAAGGAATCAAAACAATTGATCACGGGCTTATCCAGCCCGAAGCGGACTCTGATCGCCTCAATTGAATCCTTTTTCAGGCGGGGGTCATGCACGCCAGCGCGGGCTGGGTCACCTGGCAGAACGCGGAATAAAAAAAAGTTGAGCACCAGCACGAACATGATCGTCAGCAATGCCCATCCAACTTTATTTAGAAAATATCGGAAGCGATTCAAGGAAAACTCACTTTGATAGTTTGCTGGAGGCGGCGCTGAATACGCCGCCTCCAGCTTGGACTGTACAAGATTTACTTTACGGGTTCGATCACAACCAGCGAGGATGGATCAGAGAATTCGATCTTGGGCTTGTCTGTAACCCAGCCTGTAAAGCGATCGGTACGGAAGGCCTGAATGGCCGGGTCGTAATACGGAATGATATATACCACATCGTTATGGACAATTTCTTGCATTTTCCAAACAATTTCCACACGATCATCAAAATCCAGTTCAATGGCCTGCTGCGCGTATAAGTCATCGTAAACAGGGTTGGAGTAACCAGTTTCACTGGAGCCGGTGGGGATTTCGTCCGTGGTCATTACACTCAATAACAGGCTGGGGTCCGGGTCCGAACCCCAGCCCCAGAGCATCACATCGAAGTCAAATGCGGGGCAGCATACAGCGGTCAATGCGTCCGGGTCCATAGCTTGCAATTCGGTTTCGATCCCAAGTTCGCCCCACATTTCACTCAACAACTCTGCCAGGCGCGGCCCATCTACAGAATCGCTGGGCCAGTTGACGCGGAAAGTGAGGCTGCGAGAATTATCGGGCATATCGCGAATGCCGTCATTGTTGGCATCAATGTAACCAGCATCATCCAGGATCTGTCTGGCTTTGTCCAGATCGAATTCATAATCCGTCAGCGTGCTGTTGTACCAGACACCCAAACCATCAGGGATAAGCGTCAGGCCAGGCGAGCCGTTGCCGAGCAGGACGATGTCAATGATCTTCTGCTTATTCGTGGCATGGGCCAGCGCCAGGCGGACGTTGCGATCCTGTAATGCGGGGTGACCAGTACAGACTCCGCCCTCTGTTGGGCAATTATCCTGTGAGACCTGATTGAAAATTACATCTGTTACGGTAGGAGCAAATGGAGCGCCCACATAAATATCTATATTTGCTTCCTGCTTTAAAGTGTCTACGGCTGTGGCGGGCATCTCAGTGATCATATCCACCTGGCCGATCTTCAGGGCCTGCACAAGTGCATCGGTATTTTCAAAGGTCTGGAAGATGGCTTCATCCACCTTGGGTGGAGTGATGAAGTGTTCCTTATTCGCAGCCAAATGGACAAATTCATTCTGTTTATATTCAACCATTTTGAAAGGGCCGCTTCCGATCATAGCGACATTATCGAACTCAACCGCGCTTTCGTTCTCCCATATGTGTTTTGGAAGAACATATAGGAAAACCAACTGGCTTTCAATATTCGGAATCGGTTCGGATAGAGTGATCACAACTTCATTGTTTTTTGTTGCTTCCATGGTTTCAAAGTATCCTGTGTATCCACCCATCCACGGATAGTCCGCAGTGTTTTGATAGAGATCATACGAAAAGACGACATCCTCAGCAGTCAAAGGTTCGCCGTCGTGAAACTTGACATCGTCACGTATCTTATAGGTCCAAACCAGGCCGTCATCTGAAACATCTGCGCTCTCCGCCAGGGTCAGCGTAAATGTGCCATCCAGGTTCAGTTCATACATGGAGTCGTATACCAGTTCAAAAATCGTATACGCCTCCGAAAGGACGGCCATACCGGGGTTGAGCGTATCCGGGCTGCCGGCCCAGCCGATGCGCACAGAAACTTTCGCACCTGGGGCAGCCGACCCCCCGCTGCAAGCGGCAAGAATCAACGCGGCAAGGACAAGAATATAAAGGGCTCTTTGTTTCATATCTTCCTCCTCTGAAAGAGAAAACAAATTATGGTTTCCGATGAAAACAACATGCGCCATGACAGAAATTATCTGTCATGGCGCAATGCTCTTTCGTCAATGATCAACACATATCGACCACATCACATGGAAACTCATTGGTATTGAAATTTTACTGTAAATCCAAGATTAGGGATAGTACGGAATCTTGGTAAAATCGAAAAATGGATGGTGACACAGTATGGAAAACCACATCAAACTCACTGAAAAATATGAACGCAATGGATGGCCTTCCCTCAAACGGACGGATCTTAAACCACCAGCTGGATTAAATCTCTCGCTTCTGACTTCCCTTGAGCGGATTCGGTCTCATTCGCTTTCGTCTCAGGGACAGATTGCCTGCATCAAAGACGGCGAATCCCTTTCCGATGTCTTCACCATTTCAGCTAACGGAGGCTGGCTCTCACGAGTCACCACTGACCGTCCGCTGGCCGCCTATTGGGATGATGAGATTCCTGAATGGTCGCCGGATGGCAAATGGCTTGCATTTGGAATCAAAGGACATGTTCATATTGTGCCGTATGATGGTGGCCTGCCGAAAAAGATTACAGATTTTACATCTGCTGCCAGTGGCCCGCGTTGGATGCCCGACTCAAATGGCTTGATCGTGACTGTTGAACGGAACGATGTAGATCAATTACTACTCACTGATCGAGATGGCTCCTGGCCTCGCCCATTAACCACCGACATCCTTGGTGATCATTGGGATGCGTGTCCCTCCCCGGATGGAAAGTTTATTGTCTACAACCTGCGCCGCTTTGACGATCTAAATCGCCTCGATATTATTCTGCTTGAGATCGCCACAGGCGAACAAACTACTTTATATGGTAAGCCGCCCACCCGGGCATTATCGCCAAAGTGGTCACCAGATGGAAAGTGGGTTTCATTCATCGCACAGGAAACACAACACGAAGAACTGTATCTCATCAAACCTGATGGCGAAAGTTTACATCAGCTTACTAAAGCAGGGCAGGATATCTTCCAATATGAATGGTCGCCTTCCGGGAAACAGATGCTTGTGGTGGTAAATAGAGGCGGATCATTTGAACTAATGCTTATCGAAACAGAATCAGGCTCAGCGGTGAATTTGAGAAGCGAAAAAGGTTTTCATTCCAATCCAAACTGGGCGCAGGATGAATCGTTTATCACATTTGAGTTTGAAAGTCCCACTCTCCCACCCGATATTTACCGCATGGATTTAAAAAGCAGGCAGGTAACGCAGCTTACATTCTCAAGCCCGCCTGCAATGCAGAAGAATAACTTTGTTAAACCTGAGATCGTTTCATATAAAAGTTATGATGGGCTTGAAATTCCCGCATTTTTATATCGCCCTGCGAGGCCGAACGGCGCAGCGATTTTATATCCGCATGGCGGGCCCAAAGACCAATACGGTTTTGCTTGGGATGAGGTGGCTCAATACTTTACCGCAAAAGGTTATACATACCTTGCGCCGAATTACCGTGGCTCAACCGGATATGGAAAAGATTTTGAACGCGCCAATTACAGCGATTGGGGCAATGGTGATACGCAGGATTGCCTGCATGGCGCAAAGTATTTGCGGACATTCAAGGACATCAAACCGGACCGCATTGGCATTGCAGGCGGAAGCTATGGCGGCTATATGACCGTCAATGCCCTTTCACGTGACCCTGAATATTTGTTCGCGTGCGGCATTGCAAAATATGGAGATGCAAATTTGATCACATCCTGGGCTCAATGTGAAAAGCGTTTAAGGCTTTATACTGAAATCTTTTTGGGTCACCCCGCTGATAACCTGGACGCTTATCTTAAAGGCTCACCCATCACCGATGCAAGAAATATCCAAAAGCCTGTTTTGATCCTGCATGGATTACTTGATACTATTGTCCCACCTGAAGCCAGTGAAGAATGGGTGGAGGCACTGCGCCGCGAAAATAAAACTTTTGAATACAAAACATACGATGATGAACCGCATGGTTTCCTGCGGCGCGAAAATCTTATCGATGTATACGAGCGCATGGAAAGATTTTTGGATTGGTATCTGCTACCGAAATGAGCATCACAGAAAGATCATATCGCCCACTTACTCAAAGAAGGGTTAGGCTGGGTTATTGAGTTATTTCTGATGAGTTATTTTATGGTTGAATGGTTTGAAGAAATTAATGAGGTGAATACAATGACTACGCGAAATGCTGAATTTTTCAAATACGATGAAATGACCTGGGATGCAGTTGCTGATCTACCACGTGATACACCTCTCGTGCTTCCACTTGGCTCAGGCTATGACTTGGAACTGCTCACTAACCAATTGAGTCGTCCACCCCGTATCGGACTCCTGCCAGCTTTTCCATTTGGCTGGCGTGGCAGCGGCTTGGAATTTCCAGACCAAACATTCATACAATACATTATCAACTTATTGGATAGCCTGCGTGATGATGGCTTTAGCCGTGTCTATTGCCTTGCCCCACAAGGAATTGACCCACAATCCAGCTTCCTACTTCCTCATTCATCGTTAATTCTCCGTTTGCCGAATCCATCCCATAACATACGGCCTATGTTTTTGCCTCCAGATAGCGAGCGTGATAAAGTAATCCTCATTCCAATCGGCCACACAGAGCAACATGGCTATCATCTTCCCCTCTCGGTGGATACACTCATTATAGAAGCCATATCACAAGGCACAGCTAACTTATTGCCTACACGCAGTTGGACTTTTCCTGTGATGCCTTACGGAGTCAGCACACACAGATCGTCCTTTGCAGCAACCATGAACGCCGGCGGACGCGCCTTTGAAGATTTCTGGGGTGCGGTAATTGATGTGCTTGTTTCGCGTGGATTCAACCGCTTTTACTTCATGAGTGGACATGGCGGCAACTCATCGTTTCTTGTGAATATTGTTAAATACGCTGGCGAACGTCATCGCCGAATATTTTGCGCTACTGCCTGGCTGCATACCTCAGGCAGAATCGGCGCAGAGGCCTTGGAGAAATATCGGACATCCAAAATTGGAGGTATGGGACATGCTGGCGAATTGGAAACATCTTATCTCCTTCATTTGCGCCCTGATCTATGTCATATGGAGCGCGTTGTAGATGAGACTGATTTCGTAGCCACTCCGGATTATTATATGGATTGGATCGATGGAGGCTCTCTCGTTGCGAATCCGCCCTGGGACGATGACACAAAAACGGGCGCGTATGGAGCGGGAAGTCATGCTACGGCTGAGAAGGGCCGGCTGTGGCTCGAAGCTGCTATCAAAGAAAAGGCCGATCACGTGGAGCAAATCCACGAGCAGCATGAGCGGCGCGAAAAACGAAGGAACGAGGGGTATGGGTTGTGGGGAAAGTTCAGATAGAACACTACTTGACCACGAAGTTGAGCACCATGCCACAAAAAGTGTTATTGCCAACTTTTAAAGTCCAGATCGCGGAATATTCACCGGGGGCTTTCGGCGCAGTGAATTGAACTCTGAGCACAGCCTTTCTGCCCGGTGCGACAGTGGAGGAAAGATCTTGAATGATTTTGCCTTCGTGCCGGTAGCCGCTTTTGTAAACAAAGTCAATAGTATTGCTCGTCCAGGTTTTTGTTCCGGTGTTGATGACCGTCCACGAAGCAACAAAGTCTTTACCTGCTGCCAGCGTTGCATAATTGGGAGGGAATTTCTCCACGCCTGTACAGGTCCACGGTTTGCCGGTGTATTTGATGGGATCGCTTGCACCGGCAGCACCTCCAACACCGACAATGCCGCTGCTTTCCGCACTGTATAGCGGGTCGGTCGTCTCAATGGGTACTGCGGCTGAGGGCGTTGACGTGAAAAGGGAGAAGAAAAACGTTGGCGTGGGAGTTGCCGGTGTAGGTGTTACAGATGGAGTCAAAGTGAAAGTGGGGGATGGCTGCACTGTGGCGGTTTGTGTTTGGGCTGCGGCTGCCGTATTCGCGATCACCGTCCCAAGTTCGTCTATTGATTGCGATTCAGATACTTGAACAGGCGCGGGCGCAATTAGAGCTGGCAATGTGCAGGCCTGCAATAACAAAGCCAACACAAACCAACCGCCAATTTTCTGCGATTTCTTTTTATTCACTCATGCTCCTTAGAATCTAAAAGCAGTATATCATGCGTCAAACTTGAACCTTCTTGATAAACTCTTCGCCTCTTTTGATGAATTCATCGCGGTCATCAGGCGCGGAGGTGGAAGCCATCAGATCTTGTGTCTTCTCGCGTAATACCTGACGGGCAGGCTTGGCACCGGCTTCGAGCCATTTCTCCATGCTGTAGTGTGGATACACGCTGCTGACATAATACCCATTCTTATAGTTGCGCATGGTGGATGGTTGATTCAGGAAATTCTTGCCGGGGCCTACTTTGGCGATCTCATCCACGGCAGAGTTGACATCATCCAATTGAAAGCCATTGTGCAGGCGTAGAGCCTGGTCGATAATCTCATGCGTGTGGACAAAAGTGGTTGGCGAGATGGACTTCGACCCCAGAGAATCTCCAATGAATGGAGCCAGGTGTCCGTGTGAGAGGAGAAGCGCGAGGGTATTCATCCAGTAGGCATCTGCGGCGATCAGGTCCATACCCCAGCCTGTGCCGCTCCCTGAAGTGGAACAATGTGGAATGCCATAATATTTCATCATCTCGGAGCAGGCTACGCTGATGAGGATGCTTTGCGGATCATAAAAGTTGAGCATAGTACGCATATCAAAATAAACGGGCAACATACCGAGCAAAATGGGCGTGCCTTTTTTGATGGTTTGACTGATAACCAACCCTGCAAGCAATTCGGCCATGAGCAAGGTGAGCGTGCCTGCGGGCGTAAGCGGAGTGGATGCGCCAGCCATGCTGTAATTTGAAAAGATGATCGGCAGGCCGCGCTCGATGGAGACTTTCATTTTATCCACTGTGCCTGCATTCATCACCAGCGGGCTAACCGGGTTGAAGTACGGAATAATGAACGGCTTGCTTCCAAGGTCGCCATGAAGCATTTCGAACATTTGCATCACATCGGGAAATTTGTTTTCATCGGAAACGAGCAGCACCAGGGGCTTGGTGGTATTTGCAATGTGTTCAAGCGAGCCATATAGGTCCGTCATCTCTTCGGGAACATCACGCACGATGCCAACCGTTGAAATCACATCATAATGTTTGAGGCTCGAGCCTAAGCGCACGAGAGCTCCAAAATTCTCGCGCTTGAAAATATCGAGGGTCTCGTCAAATGGGTTTTGATAGAACAATGCCGTAACGCCCACACCAAAACGCAGACGGTCTTCCCCCAACTTTAATTTATGCTCACCGCGGCGGTCATATACGTCAATCGTTTTCGGTGCAAGCTTGATCGCATCTTCCACGATTTCTGGAGGAAACTTGATAATACGGTCTTGTGATTTCAACCCCAATTTCAATTCAAGCATTTGCAGGATGGCGGGCGAATCGACACGCACGCCAGTTTCACTCAATACTTTTAAAACATTCTTATGCGCTTCCTGAATCTGCTCTTCGTTCATCATCATTAATCGTGGGCGAACGTTATTCATAAGATAAATTCTCCTCCCTGCAATTTTACAGTAAATGCATAGACCTGACATGTCTCACCAATACTATTCATTTTATAACTCATCGCACGGGCGATGGTCACAATCAACGGGCGTTTACGGAGACATGTCAGGTCTTGTTAATACATTATTTCTGTTTCTCCCAGGCTTGCCGGTCTTCAGGCTTTTCGGGATCCAAATACTTGGGGTGGACTTTCTCAAAAATCCGATGCCCGTGGGAAGTCCACAAGTCGGCGGCAAGTTTGTGCGCATCGGTGCGCACGCCCTGCGCCGAAAAATATTGGCAGATGCGGGTCACATCACGCTGGAAGATGCCCCATGAAGCAGGGTTTGATTCAGGAAACACCACCTGCGGAAAATCAATCAACTTGATATTACCTTCCCAATACAGGATGTTATAGGCCGAGAGGTCGCCGTGAATTCTTTCCTGGGTAAGCATGATATCTATGTTCCGAATCACTCGCTCAAGAAGCGGTTTTGCCTCGTCCAATTCAAGAGCGATATGACTCAGCGGAGGTGCGGCCATCCCTGCATCGCCCACATACTCCATCAGAATGGCGTTCTTTTCTTTTGCATACGGCTTTGGCACATCCACCTCCGCAGCATGCAACTTTTCCATGGTCACATATTCATACGCAATCCAGGAGTGATGCCTGACCTCCTCACCATAACTGGTGCGTTTCGCGATGGCATTGATATCGGCTTCCTTCCACAGTGCGTGACCATCTTCATCGAGATCGGTGCGCCCGACGCGATATTGCTGATCGTTCTTTAGGTTACGCAACGAGCGTGGACGATAGACCTTCGCAGCAAGGAGAGGCGCATCCACCTCCGCTCCGGGCTGGCACTGGTATACGGATGCTTCCTTCCCACCCTTAACTCTTCTTAATACATCCGAGATCCACTTGTGTTCGTAAAACGCGCCAAGCGAATCCAACAGCCACCATTCCTCAAAGCGGGCCGCTTTGTATGTGAACTTGAAGGTACTGCGCGAATCATCCTGCGCATGTTTGAACTTGTGCTCTTCATGAGCCAGCTTTTTGGTGATGCGTTCATACGGGCGGCGCTTATCAATCCCGAGATGGGCATTCAGTTTATCTTCGTCATCAAGATCGTCAAAGAAATCGAAATAGTCTTTCGTGTTCATTTTTGTGTAGGTACCTTAAATAAAAAACCACAGGATACGATATCCTGCGGTTTGGGACAATTTACAAATTAAATGAAAACCGCAGGCGGAGCGCGCCTGCGGCTGGATGTCTCATTGCATCTCGGCAATCTTCAAGATTGCACTACAACTCACACACAGGAGGCGCACTTAATACAAGTTTGGTGGATGATGAGATAGCTTGCATGTTTTCGAGCCTCCTTTCTAGTCTTTCTAATTGGAATAAGATATTGGTCAGATTCTATGTCAACATAAAATACCCGTCAAGCCCCAGTTTTGCCGGGTGCAGAATTTGCTCCCTGCGCCGAGGACGGCGGCTGGAGCTTAAAACTCGCTGCTTTATTGACCTTTGACATGACGGTCAAAAAATAATTGAGTGCGCGCCATGAACACAAACCAGGGATCGCCGATGAAAGAATGTTTCTCGCCCTGATATGCAAAGAGTTCTGCATCCAGCCCGGCTTCGATGAAGGCATCATACATTTTTGTTGACCATTCCGGCGGCGTGCCCGAGGATACTTTGCCATCATCAGTGCCATATACAATTTGGACAGGCGCGGTGACATGCTCCAAATGGTACAGCGGAGAAACAGCCTCCAGCATAACGGGGTCAGTTACCACGTTAAAGTAAGAGGCGGTCAAATCGGGCGGCAGGTCTAAAGGAAGAATATCCGATGAGTTGCAGCCAAAGGCAAGCTCACCTTCGTAAACGTCGCCAATACAGCCCGGCCCCCAGCGCCCGATGACATCCGCAAAGTCCCCACTGACAGAGGAATAAATGACAGCAGCTTTGACACGAGAGTCAATCGTCAAAACCTTCAGTGTCACTCCCCCACCCATGCTATGCCCCCACATGCCAATTCGTTCAGGGTCAGCCTGCGGTAGGAACGGGATGGCATTGATCAAATTGACGACATCAATTGCAAGCCCGGAATAAAATAAACTCTCACCTGTTTCAGAGTCACCCCAACTGCGATAGTCGGAGGAGAGGGTCAGATAGCCTCGTCGGTTCAGGAACTCAGCGGCGCGGTCTGTGCCATCACCTGAATTGTAAACCGTGCGCGAAAAGAATCCGTGATTCATCACAATCACAGGATAAGGCGGCTCACCGATGGTGGGAACCTGCATGATGCCAGTAATGGTTAATCCATCGCTCGGATATACGATAAGATAGCGCGTGAAATTGGGAGTCCCAAGCAAGGTCTCGCGGATCGAGATCCTGCCGCTTTGAAAATCATGCTCGCGGAGACCTTCGATGGTATAGGGTTGTATTGCCTGTTCGGTGGTTCGTGTGGCAGTTGGCGTCGGCGTTTTCGTTGGCGTGGACGTGGCCGGCATGATCGTTACATTAGGAGGTGGCAGCGTTCCGGGAGATGATACAGGCACGGAGGCACAACCTGCAAGAAAAATAAAAAGGAACAGGCGGAATCGCTGTTTCATGAAATGATTGTAACAAACACGAAGGCTAACTATAGTCGCGAGTACTTTCCATTATCCCCTGCACAGATGCATGCTCAGCCTGACTCAATAAGCAAATCGCCACCTCTTCATCCACGATGGCATCCCCACAATTTGGACAAATTTGCGCGGGCACATTTTGGATCACCAAGCGGAACTCTTCCCGCTCAAAGGTGATCGAGGTAAAACCGTCAACCATTTTAGCTTGCCTGCAAATTAAACAATTCATATATCACCATTCTTAAGACCTGACAGGTTTCCACCAAGTTCTAATTGATCGACCAGCCTCTGGTTCACAGAAATCTCGATCAACTTTAGTCACAATAAAACCTGTCAGGTCTGAGCAATATTCACTTGCGACTCCGAAAGTCTTTTTTCCACTTATCCCCATCGGGCAGATAAACTGTAATAATAGTAATTTCATTTTCAGCGGGGTTTTCCGAAGTCACCACATGAAAAGGACGCTTGCCCTGAAAGCCCATTATCAAACGGCTTGGCTCCGGCATTTCAGCGGAATAATCTTCGATCATATCCTCCGCCTCCAACGCACGGCGGACTTTGCTCGCGGAAATTTCACGTTCAAACATCCTCTGCACAGCATGGACACGGTAGTTAAGGGTGGGGGTTGTCACGGCGGGGATTATAAGCGGAAAAGCAGGTTCCACTCTTCGCCACCGACTTTCAAACATACTACGTCATTCCAAAGTTCCGATTCCCGCGATTAGACAGGTATCGTAAAAAAGAACGAACTCCCCACGCCTTCCTTGCTCTCGAACCAGGTCTCGCCGTCATGCAGGTCAATGATATGCTCCACGATCTTCAAGCCGATCCCAAAGCCGAGGCGCGGGTCATCTTTATCTTCCAATATGGTCTCAAAAGGCTCGAAGACCAGTTCCTGATTCTCATCTGAAATCCCAATCCCCGTATCATGGACTTCAAACAGAATGTTATTCACCTCACGCGCCACGCGGATGGTGATATAGCCCTTATCCGTAAATTTGACGGCGTTATGGATCAAGTTCAATAAAGCTTGTGAAAGACGAGTGGCGTCTCCATCAATGGTCGGCAGGTTATCTGCTATGTCCTCTTCAAGCGTCACACCTGGTTTATCTTCCATCAATTGATCTGCAATGGTCATTACCCCATCCAACATGGCGTAGATGTCCACTTCTTCCAGATCCAATTCCATCCTGTCTGTCACAGTTTCTGCATAATCCTGAAAGTCGTTCACCTGCACGATCAAGGGCATCAATGCGGCCTTGATGTGTTCAATTGGGGAATCGGGAATATCAATATAATCTTCCAATTCCTCGATGCGGTACAGGTCGTTGACCTTCGCCTGCACCTCGACCAGTCCCATGCGCATGGTGTTGGATGTTTTATACAGATATTCATTCAGTTTGTTATCATCGACCATGTTATTCTCCTGAATTTTATTATGTGAGTCTCGGTGGTTGAGTAGCTTCGAGCGATAGCGAGAAGCATATCGAAACCACCACGTTTTCAAGCAATCTTCTGTTTCTTATAACTGTTGGTTTCGATACGGCGGACGAGCGCCGCCTACTCAACCAACGAACTACTCCTGAAAGCCTGTCTTATACAACTCGTAATACATTCCCTGCTGAGCCAGCAGTTCGCTGTGTTTACCCTGCTCAATAATCTTCCCATCGTGAATGACCACGATCCGATCTGCGCTCGTGATAGTCGACAACCTGTGCGCGATCACAAAGGAAGTGCGTCCCTTCAATAGCTTCGCGAGCGCGCGTTGAATGACTTGTTCGGTCTGAATATCCACCGAGGAGGTGGCTTCGTCCAAAATTAAGATGCGCGGGTCGGCCAACAATGCACGAGCGAAGGAGATCAATTGTCTTTGACCCACACTCAAAGTCGCGCCGCCTTCCTCCACTGAAGAATCATATCCGTTCTTCAGCCCCATAATAAAATCGTGCGCGCCCACAGCCTGCGCAGCAGATATCACATCATCGTCGCTGGCATCCAGCCGCCCGAACAAAATATTTTCCTTTACCGAACCGTTGAACAAAAACGGATCCTGCAAAACCATGCCCATCTGCTTGCGTAAAGATTGCTGAGTCACCTCACGCAAGTCCACGCCGTCCACGCGCAAGCAGCCCTCGGTTGGGTCATGGAAGCGCGTCAACAATTTCACGATGGTCGTCTTGCCCGCGCCCGTCTCCCCCACCAACGCGACAGTCTCGCCCGCTTTCACGTCGAGGTCAATTTGATCGAGGACCAAGGTTGGGTCATCGGAATAATGAAAGCTGACGTTTTCGAATCGCACCCCGCCGACAACTGCTCCAAGTTCTTTGGCATTTTCCGCATCCTGAACATCCACCTCAGTATTGAGCAATTCAAGGATGCGCTCCCCGCCCGCCATCGTGGATTGCAGCGTATCAAAGCGACGACTCAAGTCGCGGATCGGCTCAAAGAAACGGTCCACGTACAAGACGAAAGCAATCAGCACCCCGGGTGTGATCGACTCACCCAATACCGCAGTGCCGCCTACATACACGACCAGCGCCATTGCAATCGCTCCCAGAATATCCACCACAGGCGTAAAGACAGAAGCCACCTTCGCCGCATCGAGACTGGTTTCATAAAAATAACGATTGACATATTCCTTGAAAGTCTTGTAATTCCGCCCCTGACGCGAAAAGGCTTGCACGACCCGCACTCCATTAACATTTTCGGCCAGCACTGAATTAGTCCACGAAACTGCGGCGCGCACTTTGCGATAGTTCTTCCGCGCCATTTGACGAAATAAAATAGTTGCCAGCACCATGAAAGGCAGTACGGCAAAAGTTAAAAGGGATAGCTTCAGATTCAAGGTCAGCATCGCGATCAAGGTACCAATAATCCCCAGCAAATTGCGAATGATCGCCAGCACCGCCCAGGTGATGAACTCGCGCAACGTGCCCACGTCATTGATCACGCGCGTGATAACGCGCCCCACGCTGTAACGGTTGTAAAAACTCAACGAGAGTTTCTGCAGATGATCGAACATGGCAGTACGCACGTCATACAAAACATACTGTCCCACGCGGGACATGATCCGCACGCGCAAATAGTTCACTCCCAGTTGCACGACAGATACAGCCAGAAATATGAGCACTATATTCTTCAGCGCAACGGGGTTTTTGGCCGTGATCCCATCGTCAATGGCTAGCTTCACAAAATACGGTCCTGAAACAGAAGCCACTGTGACGATTATCATAAAGAACAGAGCGATCAGCATTTGCCTAGCGTACGGCTTCACAAAGCGCATGAGACCACGCGCCACCTTCGGGTCGTATACCTTGTTGATGATCTCTTCGGATTGAGTAATGAATGTTGGAGGAATGATTTTTGTTGTCATATTATTTTTTTAACCACAGATGAACATAGATAAACACAGATGGGCAGCCGCAAATCCATAAAATCCTTTTCATCTGCGTTCATCTGTGGTGAATTTCCCTTTACGTATTCGACCTTCTCTGCATCAATGTATTCTCATGCTCTTCGCGATTCGAGCTTGACTCAAGGACTGCTTCAAGGGCTTCCATCTCTTCCGAGAAGGTGGCACTGCCCACCAGTTGCAGGTCATGGATCTCTTTGTACAAACCGCCTTCACGCAGCAATTCATCATGCGTGCCGCGTTGGACGATTTGTCCTTTATCCATCACCAGGATCATATCCGCGCGGCGAACTGTGGAGAGGCGATGGGCGATCACAAAAGTTGTGCGGCCCTCCATCAATGTATCCAACGCAGCCTGGATCAGTTTTTCCGTTTGCGTATCCACGCTGGAAAGCGAATCGTCCAAGATCAAAATACGCGGGTTCATCAGCAGTGCGCGAGCAATCGCCACACGCTGACGTTGTCCGCCTGAAAGCGTGACTCCGCGCTCACCGACAACTGTTTCATATCCATTCGGAAAACCTTCGATGAATTCGTGCGCCTGTGCGGCTTTTGCGGCGGCGATCACCTCGTCCATGGTTGCGTCAGGCCTGCCATAAGCGATATTGGCCTTGATCGAATCCGAAAACAACAATGAAGTTTGCAGGACAATGCCAATTTGTTTTCGCAGCGTCACCAAGTCAACTTCGCGTATGTCATGTCCATCGACCAACACCGTACCATCACTGACATCATAAAAGCGCGGAATGAGATTCACCAGCGAGGTTTTCCCCGAACCCGTCGGGCCGATCAACGCCACCAGGCGATTCGGCTCAATCCGCAGATTGATATCGCTCAGAGACTCCGTTCTTTCGTTATGATATTTCAAACTCACATTGCGAAATTCCACTTCACCACGCAATGTCTCCAGTTTAATTGCATTCGTGGAGGATTGTATTTCTGGCTCCACATCCAACACCTCGAGCACACGTTGAGCACCTGCCGCTGCCTCGCCGCCCGCGTTGACCAATCCTGTCAGTGCCTGTGCAGGTTCGGCCATCATCAAAATGTAAGCATTGAAAGCCACGATCGTGCCGATAGTGAGAATCCCATCCATAACCATTTGACCGCCGAACCACAGGATCAACATCGTGCTTAGCAAAGTCAGCCAGTTGGTGGTTGGCATGATCTTTGCCCACTCATCGATGACTTTGATCCAGGTATGGAATACTTTTTTATTGGCTTTTTCAAAACGATCGATCTCATAATTCTCACGTGCAAAAGCCCGCACCACCTGCACACCGGTCACATTTTCCTGCAAACGATTTGAAACATCGCCGATGGCATTATCCACCGCGAAGAAGAGGGCGCTGATCTTTGTCCCAAAACTGGATGTCATGATAATCAACGGGATGATCGGTAATAGGGAAATAATTGCCAGTTTCGGATTCACGGAAAACATGACGAACAAAATTCCAAATGACAGCAATACAAATCGCACAAGCTCCGCAATGGATGAGCCTGCAAATTTTTCTATCGAACGCACATCTTCGATACAACGCGAGATCAACTGTCCGCTTTGAACATGGTCGTGGTAAGTAAAGGGTAAATGCTGAATATGGTCGTACAAGCGGTTACGCAGGTCATAGCCAACACTGGTGGCGACCCATTCGGAAATGTATCGGTGAGATAAATTCAGTATCGCTGAACCAAGCCCCAGCGCGAATAAAAGAAGCGCAGAGCGGATCAAGCTTGCGGTCTGGCCCGTTACGAGTCCATCATCGATCACAGATTGAATAATGCGCGGCACAAGCAGGTTCAGCCCGGTCAAGGTCAGCAACATCACGAGCGAAGCGATGACCTGCGAAGTGTAAGGCTTGAGGAAAGTGGATATACGGTATAGGTTTTTCATGGTCGGAAGTCTTTAGGATACCACAGGAATAAATGACCAATCAGTGATTTTCGTCAGTTGTGCGCACCATAAAACGTTTTTATACTGAGTTTGCAAGCCATATCAAAGGAGCGAATATGACGGAAGCCCGCAAGAAAATCACGTTGCCATATTTATTCAAAAAAGTTTCTGATAAAGAGCCGATCACCTGGCTTACCTGTTACGACTATCCAACTGCTTACCTGCAAGAAGAAGCAGGCATCGAGATGATCCTGGTGGGCGACAGCCTCGGCATGACCATGCTCGGTTTCGACTCGACCCTGCCCGTGAAAATGGATGACATGATCCGCCACGCTCAAGCGGTGAGGCGCGGCGCACCAACAGCATTTGTCGTTGGTGACATGCCCTACATGACCTATCAAACTTCGGTAGAGGATGCGATTCGCAACGCGGGCAGATTCATGTCTGAGGCTGGCTGCGATGCGATCAAACTCGAAGGTGGCGCGACAATGGCTGACCGAATCAAAGGGATCGTGGATGCGGGCATTCCTGCCATCGGACATTTGGGACTCACGCCTCAATCTGTCTCCGCTCTGGGCGGCTTCCGCTTACAAGGGAAATCTGCTACTCTGGCAAAGAAAATCCTGGACGATGCAAAGGCGCTCGAAGAAGCAGGTGCATTCTGTATATTGCTTGAACTCGTTCCTGACCGCCTGTGCAAACTCATTACAGAACGATCAGAGAATTGCATCATCATGTCGCTTGGTTCAGGGCCAGATGCGCACGGTCAACTATTGATCTATCACGATATGTTTGGGTTGTATCCCAAATTCAAACCCAAGATGGCAAAGGTTTATGGTAATGCTGGTGAGGTCATTCTTAACGGCTTGAAGGGCTATCACGATGAAGTCATCGGCCATAAGTTCCCTATGCAGGAAAACTATTTCGGAATGCCTGATGAGGAATTTGAAGAGTTGGTGAAGATATTGAAGTAGACACTTGTGTCTGTGTACCTGCGCACGTATTTGCACTTCCCAAGGAGTAATTATGAACAACATTCAAAACCTGCTAAAAATCTCGCCTGAAAAGCTGAAGACGTTCAATTCCGTATTGCTTGACCCCGAATCACAAATCATGAAGGATTTCATGGAGGTGGTTGCGAAGTATGGCACGCCTGAGGAGATCAATCGCAAGCATCGTGCGGCTCGCAAAATGGAGAATCTATTTAAGCTGGTTGAGGCGAAAAACCCTGATTATCTCAAGGATTTAAACTGGCTGATCGAACAGCGTGATAAATGCGCCTTTATCAGCATAAGCGACTACAGAAAAAAAGTATTGGGCAATGACGTCGAGAAGATGAAGTTCAAAGATAAGAATGCTGTCACGCTTGAGGTGTCCGCATTGCAATATTTCCCCTGGGTGCGTGTGATGGCAGAGCAAGCCATTGCGAACCAGACTCTGATGCCTGGGCGTTACATCGCCGTTCGCAAAATGAAGGAATCCGAGGCAGATGGTGACCTGCCGGCCATTGTCGCAGCCCTGGATATTATCGGCGCATCGTTTGTTGAAACACTGGATACCAAAGGAACGGATGGATCAAACCCGCATCTCGGCGGCCCCGCCACCATCACGGGCTATTTCGGCGGCATTGGTCAGCCCAATGAACACGCCCTCTGCTGGCTGGATGAGTTCCTGTATTATTACACCAACTATGGCGTGCAACACGTGCTGAATTTCAATGGGGGCACGATCCTGTTGGGCTTCCTGCTCTATCGCCTCGGCGTAAATATTCAATTCAAGATATCGGTCTTCTATGGAGCAGATAATCCATACAATGCCTTGTGGATCATGACTATGGCAAAATTATTGAGTCGCGATGATGGCACATCTCCGTTGATCGGTTTCAACTGGTCGAACTCGGTCAACAACCAGACCATGGAGCTGACCGCTCAGTTTAGAAAAGCGCTCGGTTTTGAAAAGATCGTCCGCTTTGAACATCACATCACGGAACCGCAGAAAAGCATTGTCATTCAACCATACAATCGACGAGCCGAGCTTGTGGAATTGGCCGGCCATGTGGCAAATATCGCTGCGAAACACGAAGGCGGCGACCCCGAAGTGGATGTTACCCGCGTGCATCAATCGGACCTTCTGGATTATTTCCGCGAGAAACAGGAAGTCATTGCATCCTGTGACTGGGATAATCTACAACAGAATTTTCTGGATAAAGTCGCTGCCTGTAACCACACCGCCCAGGAATTGACCAAAGCAGGCTTGAGCTTTATTGCGGCAAAGAATTTACACAAGTAGTTCTGTAGCAGTGCAGCTAACAACAAACAGGCCTCGCAATGTCCGCGAGGCCTGTTTGTTTAGAAAATTCACAAGGAAAGAATCTTTGATTACACATCCACCGCCAGGCAGGTTAATGTCTGCTCGACGCCGGGAATTGGCTGAATCTCCAGTGCAGTAATTCTGCCCAGGGCAGCAATGTCGGCGGTCTCCACGACTGCTACCGCATCGTACGGACCGAAGGTCATGTGGGCTTCCTGAACGCCTTTCACTTTACGAAGCTGTCCCACTACTTCCTTGACTTCACCGGCACGGATCTTGATCATGACATAAGCTTTCATGGTTTAGTTACTCCTTTTGGTTAGGTTTTCTTTATGCGAAGGAATACGACCCAGTAAATTGCTGCCACCAATACCGCACCACCAATGATATTCCCAATAGTAACAGGAATAAGGTTGTTAATAAAGAACGCATTCCATGTCAGTATTTCGAGGTTTGGAACTTTATCACCTACTTTTGCCATATAAGCCGGGTCAAAGCCCTTGATAAGCAATGCATACGGAATAAAGTACATGTTTGCGACACTATGCTCAAACCCTGCGGCCACGAACGCTGTGATTGGGAAAATGATTGAGATGATCTTATCAATGGTTGTACGCGCGCTATAAGTCAGCCAGACTGCAAGACACACCAGGGCATTGCACAAAATTCCCAGAGCAATGGCTTGCACAAACCCAAGGTCACATTTTGCAATGGCTATCTTTAATGCAGTAATGCCGACTGCGTCTGAACCAAATGTATATTGCTTCGAGAAGAACATCAACACGGCAGTTGCAATCGAGCCGATGAAATTGCCTGCATAAACAATGATCCAGTTTCGCAGGAGTGCGCGCCCAGTCACCTTGCCGCTGGCCCAGGCCATTACGATCAGGTTGTTGCCGGTAAACAACTCCGCGCCGCCCACGACGACTAGGATCAAACCAAGGCAAAAGACCAGCCCAGTCAACAGCCTTGTGATGCCATATGGCAGGCCAGTGGAAAATGCCACTGCCCCATCCGCGGCTGTAACAGACATGCCGCCCGCAGCGACAGTTGTGGCAAAGATCGCCCCTAATGAAATGAACGCACCGGCAAGCAAGGAAAGCATCAACATGGTAAACGCCGGCATTTCTGCTTTGCGAACACCAAGATACTCAGCCCGTGTTGCCATTTCGGCAGGCAGTAATGAATCTATTCTTATCTCACTCATAGGCCATCCTTTTTGGGTCTTATTGTGATTTTTTTCACAACACAAGTATATCAGGGAGAACATGAATGGGATAGTTAGTATGTAACCAAAAGCAGGTGATATTGTTCCAGTGCTTTATTCGATTTTTTTCCTGCCGAGCAAAGATCCAACACCTGCTCCAAGCAGAGCAATCAAAACAATAACACCAACCACCAATCCCCCATTTTGAAGTGAGGTGGGTGCTTTCGGCACCGGTGTCGATGTAGATGTCGCGGTTCGCGTGACCGGGCTAGTGGGCGTTGAAGATGGGATACCTAATGTAGCTGTTTGAGCAGGAGACGGAGTCACCGTAGGCGGGATAGGCTTATTTACGAGAAGGGTTTGTCCCTCAAAAATCTCATCGGTGACGAGGCCGTTCAATAGCTTAAGCTGTTCAATGGTTGTGCCATAAGCCACAGCAATGCTCCACAACGCTTCATTCTTTTTCACAACATGAAAAACCTCGCCATTCCCGAGGGGCGTGCTGATTCTAACAATAACGGCTTCGGTACCTGCCGCGCCAGCTGTGGAAATGATGATCTCGGATGAAGATAAGGTTGGGGTTGGAGTTAAGGCAGGGACTTCACTTTCAGAACCAGCATTCAGCACATAATAAGTGACGCCATCGGCAACCGACATGCCTGCGCCAACATCCGTAAATTCTGTTGAGAGCATGGTTTCCAAATCACCTGCATACCCTTTCCAAAAAGTGACTGCCCCTTCCGGTGAAAGATTCGCGCCCGAATGGATATTCTCGGCAAACAAACCGCCCAACGAAAGATCACCCGCCACAGAGTAGCCCGCATCAAGGGCGCGTTGATATGGGCGATTCCCGTTTGCGTCGAAATGAGTCACAACACCGGTGCCGGCAATATATTCTGCATGGGTTTGGGTAATATCCATCAAAATGGAATTCACCTGATAAGGCGGCAATTCACTTTCTGCGCGAAATGCATTCACTTCCGCGATCAGATCTAAGGCAGAGGGATTCGGCGAAAAATGCCCAGGTTGGGCACCTGCCTCTTCAGACGGAAGCAGGCTGAGGGTCAGAAAAAGAAGCGGGAGCAATATCCAAAACAGGTATCTTCTCATTCAGAGAATTATACCTGCCCCCAACTTTTCAAAAAAACCAGGGTTAGGCGGGAGAAGTATTAATGTAAATCGACCAGTGACAATGGTTGATCAATCCTCGATTTCTTTCACTACGAGCGGCTGGATGATATGATTGGCAAAAGCATCCATCTGAGTTGAAGAAAGCAAACATATCCATGCCGCCCGAATCATTTAACATCCGTATTTGTCTGAGTTGTGGGCTTCGCTATCCCCTGATGGAAGGCCACTCTTTTGGCGTTCGTTGCCCGCACTGTCTTGGAGAAACAAAAGTAGTGCTAAACAAGAATATGAGCAGTGAATCTATAAATCGCGTGAGTGATCAGCAAGGAAATAAACCAATCCTTGCAGTGTTGGTGGATAACATCCGCTCGGCGTGGAATGTGGGATCGGTCTTGCGCAGCGCCGACGGATTCGGGTTTGCTCACGCCTATTTATGCGGTATCACGCCCACCCCTGAGAATGAAGCGGTCAGAAAAACATCACTGGGCGCGGAGGATTTTGTCACCTGGTCACATCACAAGGATGCAGTTAAATTGATCAAGGGCTTGAAAAAAGAGGGCTGGAAGGTATTGGCATTAGAAGAGGATGCGCGCGCGATAAAAATGGGCCAGGCAGGCAGCCTGACCCATGATACAGTTTTGACGATCGGCAATGAAGTTACAGGGGTTGACCCAAGCCTGCTCTCCCTGGCTGACGAAATTATTTATATCCCAATGCTTGGTGGAAAGCGCTCATTCAATGTAGCAAATGCTTTTTCAATTGCAGCGTATACTCTGGTGGAACAAAGGCAGAACAGCTCGTAGAAGTTATAAGCTTCTCAACAAAAAATTCAACGAAGTTCGTGAGGTTGCACCTCGCGATAATACAAACCGTTTTCCAATATGAATCCCATCTTTTTCAAATACGATTCATGGCGCGCATCTCCGGGTGCAGAGACAAGCCATTTAATCCCCTTTTCTTGAAAATAATCTGCACTCTCTTCAAATAAAAATTTTCCCGCGCGAAAATCACGGTAGCCAGGGATGACAAAATCGAGAAAGATATCCGCCTGGTCTCCCTGCGGGCGGACGATCAACACACCGGCGGGAACCATATTCCGCAACACAAATACAGCCAACTGGTCTTGTTTTGGCTTGAATAGATAACTTGGAAAAAATTCCCGAATTTCCTTCTGGTAAAAATCAATAAAATTCTTCAAATAACGGCTGTCGTAATTAACTTCCAACAGCTTGAAATAATCTTTTTGATTCCACATCTGGGCGAGATGATAAACATTTACGCCAAGGATCAGGGTATTAAGTATGGCAATAGGCAGGGCGCCGATTAATAACCCATAAAGCACGAAAAATATCGCACCAATTAAATTGATTACCCGCAGCCGCACCAATGATTTCATCATCAATGAGATTGCCACCAACACAGAGCCGGCATAGCCAATAATTTCGTACAAGAAGGATGTTTCCATTAGCACCTTGAGTATTATTTTTGAGCAAGTTTACCCCATGCCTGGCTTTGCTACTTTTGAAAATACCCTGCGTATAAAGATTTGAATAAGAATAGGAGTTCTAAAATGACAACTCAACGACAAGCATTAAGACGATCGAAAAATAATCGGATCATCGCCGGTGTCTGCGGCGGGCTGGCCGAGTTCTTTGGTATCAGTTCCTTCTGGTTTCGGCTCGCCTTTATGATCGCACTTATACCGGGCGGCGTACCGGGAATTTTGGTCTATCTGATTGCGATGATCATGATTCCATCTGAATAGGAGTTGGTAGTTCCCATCTTGCTTCGGTCGGTAAAACATCACCCCTTCACATAAGAGAATTTCTCCGTGATCAACCCATCGCGCAGACGGTAGACATCCACACCACGGATATGACCCTGGTTGCCTTGCAAATCCTGCCAATAATAGATCCAGCGCATGGTGCATCGGTCTCGTACTGCGAAGATCTCCTCCACTTCAATACGGGCGGAAGCAGAGCCCAGGAAGAAAGACTTCCAAAAAGCGCGGACTTGCGGCTTGCCTTCATAACGAGTCCCATCTGGAGCAGGGTCTGTATTTTCGAAGACTGTGTCTTCACTTAATAGAGAAACCATCGTATCCACATCCGCAAGATTCAAGGCATCATTAAATCGACGTACGATCTCAATAATTTGCGATTCGGTATTCATGGCAATATACATCCTATATTGAAACGACTTTTTCTGCTCCTGCCTACCCAAAATCCGATTGGAGTTTATCGGGCTTGGGACGCCGAAGGCGGAGAGCATTATGTTGTCTTCCTTACCCCTTTCAAATACAACTCTTCAACTTTTTTTCTAGCCCAGGAAGTCCTCCTCAAAAACTTCAAACTTGACTTAATGCTCGGGTTATCAAGAAAGCATTTGATCGCAATACGCCTTCCCAGTTCTTCCCAACCATACTGCTCCACAAGACGGGTCAGGATCATTTCAAGTGTAATCCCGTGTAATGGGTTTTGAGGTTGTTGGTTATTCAATATAGAATCCATTCAAATCTGGGTTGAATACTTTATTTCCCATAATAACACTAGTGGTGTGTTTGAAAAGTAATTCAACATAGTCGTGACAGCTTGACAACCTTATACTTCTCATACAGTTTCTTTTGCGGAGTTGAGTATGAGAAGACGGAAACCAAAAACCATACGGCTGAGC
>NZ_JBXMTI010000005.1:0-47390 GCF_057083605.1 Candidatus Villigracilis sp.
TTGCCAAAATGTTGCCAAAGTGTTGTGCGGAACACCAAAAACCAGACGCCTTTCAGCGTTTCTGTCCCACTTTTCAAAAATTATTTTTGAAAAGTGACTTTTTCGACAGTCTCAACGGCTGGCGTTAGCCGCAAGTGGGAGCGCGTGACGAAGGGGATAGCTTTGTCGGGCGTTCTTTTATTGCTAAGACTCCATACCTGAAAATACAACGGAAATTATTTGAGTTCATAATCTCACTTAATCACCTGCATAAAGTGACAAAGCCTTGTCAAATATTGAAGAGGCTATCATTATGCCCAAAGTTACAGGTATGGAGGCAAGAACTGTTTCTCCTAACGAAACCCAAGGAGATGCCATCCCTCCTGTATATGCTGCATCAATGGCTCTCATGTAGATAAGAGTTAAAGGAAATGTGATTACAAGGGTAAAGCAAAAGTCTCTTATAAACATAAAATAGTGAATATGTCCTCGAAAGAAAAGAGATCTGATGTCGTCGCCAAAACGCCGCTCTTCAACTCCAGCCTGCTGTAGTTTACCTCGCCATCTCCTCTTAAATCTTGCACTTAAAAGTCCCAATGTATAAATAGCAGCCACTAATGACCAAACAAAGAACTCTTGATTATTAATGTAAAAGTTTGGAGATTCTTTAGGAGTGTTAGTTGCTCCAAAAAACGTAATAATAGCGATGATATTTGCAATTAACCCCATGCCCTCGAGAAAAACCGTCACGTAAGTTTTGAAGGGAATGCTTCTGAAGAATTCCCCGATTTTATCGAAAAAGTTTCTTGTCAATTTCATGTTTTCCCTATGATTTGCACGGTGAACGCCCAATAATGATTTATACGGAGTGATTCCTTAGAACACCCACAAGGGGATTTTACAGAATTATACGCCAACCCTCTTTACATTTCCCCATTCCACTCGATATCGAAAGTGGAGGCTTCGAGCGCGCTGATCTTATTTTTCCGCGCGAGGTTTAGATAGCTGAAGATGCTGCGGAATTGTAGAAAGTAAGGGAGCAGGTCCTTGAAATCCATGATGACATCGTCACTGGTGAAGAATGTTTTGATCCATTGCATTACGTTCTTTTTCCTGAATGCGGCGGGGAGTCCATAGATCAGCATGGCAGTGGCGAGCATGTGGGAATGATGGTCAATTGGTGTGATGCATTGTAGCTGGGGGTTTGTGAATGCTTCAACGAAGTGCGGATGCGAAGCCAGCAAATGCACGCCGCTGGTCGCGCGCGGGTTACATTCCAATGCGCAGATATGTCCCTCGGGGGTTTCGATGAAATCAAATGCGATCTGCCCGGTGAAGTGATTCTTTTGCACGAAAGTCCTTACCCAATTAAAAATGGCAGAGTGTTCCACATGTTTGAAAACAATGGCCGCGCCCTGTCCTGCCGTGAAATGGGATGGATAAGTCGTGTGTGCGGTGATGTGTCCATTGTGGCAAACGGAGTAAGTGCAAAATTGCTTCCCAACAATATATTCCTGCGCGATCCACGGCAGCTTCGGGCTGATCGCCAGCGTGGATAATGACTTTCGAAGCGGAGGCAGGATGAGGGTCCGCGCGGCGAAGCGTGAATACACAGGTTTCAAAACCAGCTCGCGCCAATGTGCATATGCGTGCAGCAGGTCATCTTGCGAGTTGATCAGCATCGTCTCAGGCGCATACAGATCATGCTCGATGGCGTTGATCACGAAATGCCATTTGTTATGAAGCTGATTTAATTTATTGATCGATTCAGAAAATATGGTGCATGGAATTTCATTCCGACCCTTCGAAATGTGGAAGATTTCCTCGCAGGTGGGAATCAGCAAGTCGATTTGATTCTCCGCCACGATATTTTTCAACGCGAGCAGAAACGCCTCTTTTTCCTGACGTGGAGCTGGCACCACAAAATTAGCCTTCACCGCATTGGACGGCTGACTCAAATGTCCGCGCAAACTCTCCGCCATGAAGACGTTATGCCCAGCGCTATGGAATGCGCGGGCCAGGTCAAGCGTTGCGGGAGCTCGCCCGCCAGTGAGGAGGATATTCATATTGTAATTATGTCATTGCGAGGAGGGTGCTCTCCCCGACGAAGCAATCTCATGGTTAAAGTTGGAGATTGCTTCGGGCAAGAACAAGAGCGCCCTCGCAATGACATGCTAGTAAGTTAACACCAAACCGCCGATGGACAATCCCGCGCCGGTACCAACCAGTAAAACCTTGTGACCGCGTTCGATCCTTCCATCGCGCACACCTTGATACAGTGTAGCAGGTATTGAGGCTGCCACGCAATTGCCAAGTGTTTCAATTGTCTTGATGATCCTGTCTTCGGGCCAGCCGAAACGCTCCAGCATCATCAAGCCGACCTTGCTAGCCTGGTGCGGAACGATCACATCAATATCCAACATGCCTTTTGAAAGCCCTGGGTACAACTCATCCAAAAATCCATGCGCAATGCCGCGCACCATGCGCAACACAGCAGGGCCGTCCATGTGAAAGAGATCGTCCTCTGGCTTATGCCCCACAAAGCGCGGATGCATCCGCGAGCCGCCACCCATGATCGTGGTGAGGTAAGCCCCGTCTCCATACGTTTTAAAATGTGCGTGATGCACAACAGACTTATCGCCATTATCAGGTCTTGTGACGACAACCGCCGCCGCCGCATCCCCGACCAGTGAAGCAGATTCTGGTTCCTTCGGGTTGATGCCGCAGGAGCCAATGTCACAACTGGTGATGAGAATATTTTTATATCTTCCGTTCTGTAAAAAGTTCGCGGCCACGTCCATGCCTGCCACAAAACTCAAGCAAGTCGTATGCACGGTCATGGCAGGGATGCCCGAATTCCCCAACCCAAGCTGGCGTTGGATCAAAGCGCCCGTATCTGGAATGGCCTGCTCTCCTGTACCGGATGCATTGATGATCAGGTCCAGTTGATTCGGCTTGAGCTTCGCTTCGTCCAACGCTTCACACGCCGCCTCGGCCGACATGAACGATGAGGTTTCATCCGTCACCCACCTGCGCTCACGCACACCATTACGCCGCTCCACCCACCCCGCTGGAACTCCACACAAGGCTTCAAGCTCGGAACTTGGTACGATTCGTTTTGGTAAATATCTTCCTAAACCAATAATTTTGAGAGGTAGGTCAACTTGCATTAATTCTCCAATTTTATGTCGTTGCGAGGAGGGTGCTCTTCCCGACGAAGCAATCTCCAACGATGAAGAGATTGCTTCGTCGCAAAAGCAAAGGCGCTCCTCGCAATGACATGATGTTTAGCTAAAAATCATTCTTCTTAAAATACGGGATCGCCATCTTCGATACCGCCTTGATCAACTTCCACGGCATTTGCCTTTTACGAGGCAGGTGTTTCGAGAATACAGCATTGTACTCAATAACCGACCTTCCGCCGCGCACCTTTTTGAATTTTCCCACTCCGCCGCTTGCATGCACAAGCAAGTTTCGCTGCAAGCCCTCCTGCAAAGTGATGAGCGTCAACAATCGATATAAACCATCTTCCTGCGGCCGGGATGTATCATAACCAAACAAAGGCTGTGTCATCGCGCCATTGCGGATAAAGAATCCCATCATCGCATTTATTTTTCCATCACGCTTCAAAGCACGCAGGTAAAGAATCTCTTCATCTCGCGCAAGTTTCATAAAATCAAAAGTGAATTGCGGGTTGTAATAGGAATATTTTTCAAGATACAACAGGTTGTATAAATGCAAACAGCGCTGCAGGTCGTCATCACTTAAGTCCCTGCCTTCGATCACCTCATAATCATGCTTGCGCAGCACACGCATGTCCTCTTTGTATTGTCGCGTGTGTGCTGCCTCAACAGGGTCCATGTACCAGACTTGACGGCTTAGAACCATTTCGTAATTTAACTTTTCCAATGTCTGGATGATGTGCGGATTCTTGCGCTCATCCACCGAGCGGAATACGATGACTCGATCCGGGAACCAGACTGGCAGCGCTTCGCTCAACGCCGATAACTGGTCGCTGTGTACTGACGGATATAGATTCGTCGAAAGCAGGTAGTTATTGACGTAAACGACCTTGTCCAATTCTGTGCGCCTGAAATACCATGCCACAGAACTCATGAGGAGCTTGATCAATGCTTCAAGCGGCGGATTGTGGAGATGCTTCACTTCTTCATATCCACCATAAGAGACGTAATGGCTATATGGTGAAACCGTGTAAGTGTTCTGTGGGTGAAAATCCGAGATTGTGATGGGAATAATGGTCTCGTCAATTTTTGCGACCATCAGCTTGGTATTGTGGATGTTGCTGATATATCTTTGCGTATCATCCAATATCATCGGCAAAAGATAACGGCGTGCATAATCCCCATCTGGTGTGGATGGCCATTTGATGGTGTGGATGTTTTCTTTGGTAAATAATTCAGGTTTCATAATAATTTCGGTGGTCGAGTAGCCCCGAGTGTTTTTTCGAGGGGCATATCGAGACCACCAATCTGATGTTTACAATTCGTCGTTGGTTTCGATACGCCTTTCGCTGTCGCTCAAGGCTACTCAACCAACAGGGTGCTTTCAAAACTGCGAATCGTCTCATCACAATGAGATGGAATGACATGCGTATCGGGATGGGTAAGATAATACGTGTGTAAGCTACCTAACGTCTCGCGATAAGCTTCGGGGTCTGCAAAAATAAAATTGGCAATTTTATGCGGCGGACGGTTTTCCACGACAGATCGTTTGAGCCAGGCTGCATCTGCCACGAAGAAAAATAACTTTCCATCATCATCCCGTGCGAATAGTCCCATTTGACCGAGGGCATGGCCTGGCAACTCCACACCAATGATTGAGTCGTCACCAAGCAGGTCGTAGCCTGTTTTGAAGGGAGCATATTCTTCTGATAAGAAAACGGGTTTGCTCATATCTACTTCATGTGAACGGGAGTCGAAATCTGAGGGGATGAGTCCGCGCAGGAAGGCGTGTTTCATATCTTCGGATGATGGTGAATTACGGAGATGGCTAAAGGCGTGAGGCATGTATATGAAACGGGACCAACTCAAATCGGGGAGAGAGGCGATGTGGTCCGCGTGGAAGTGGGAGATGAAAACGTGGGAAATATCTTTGGGTTGAAGGTCAAAGGTCAGGAGTTGATTGACGAGCAAATCTTCCTCGTGCAATGTGACTGGGGTCATCCAGCGATAAAAACGTTTGGGGAATTTTTTGGTCTCATCGAAAAAACGATAGGAGTAACCCGTGTCAAACAGCATTGCGCCAAAACGCGGATGCCGCAGCAGCACGAACATGGCAGGGAAATGAATGCTACGCCAGCGCCCACCATGGATGGCGATGTGTTCCGGTGCGGTGCAATATCCCGCGTGGAGGATGTTGATTTTCATGATGTGTATTATGTCATTGCGAGGAGCGCACTTGTTCTTCGCGACGAAGCAATCTCCCAATTGCGTTAGAGATTGCTTTGGGCGGAAAATCATCGCCCTCGCAATGACGGGGGATTTTCCTTCCACCATTGCATGAATTTATCAAAGCCTTCATCCACTGAAACGCGCGGTTGAAAGCCAAGTTCGTTTTTTGCGGCGCTGATATCAAGCGTGGTGCTGTTCGCCATCATGCTGACAGAGATGCGCGTGAGCGGCGGCTCGGGGTGCGTGGGGATGAACGTATAGATCAACTCAAGTGCGCTGGCAAGTACATTTGCGGTTCGATATGAAATCTTTCGCTTCGGGTATGGCAAATCAAGTTCTGTGCAAATCCGTTTAACCAATTTCCAGAGTTTGATGGGCTCTCCATTTGAAATATTATATTTTTTACCAAGCGTATTGGCAGGTGATTCGGCGCATAATAGAAGCGCATCTACAACATTTTCGATGTACGTGATGTCAACGATATTTTCACCGTCACCCAAAATTGGAAGCCTGCCTGATTGCAAGCGCGGAATCAAACGCGGGAAGATGACAGTATCGCCAGGTCCAAAGATCGCACGCGGACGAATGGCTATGGTGGCGAGACCGCGCGCAAAAGCTTCATCTAGTTCCTGCTCGGCCAGAATTTTTGTGGCCGCGTAATTGGTGACAGGCTCAGGCAGGGAGTCTGTTTCTTTTACATTCATACGCGATGCATATCCAAAGTAAAGACTGGGCGTAGAAACATACACGAGTCGTTTTACTTTATACTGCTCGCATCCGCGGATAATATTGCGCGTGCCGATGACGTTGACCTGATAAAACGTCTCGAAATTGCCCCAGGGTGATGGAAGCGCCGCGCAATGAAAAACGATCTCCTGATTTTTACAAGCATCCGCTATTGCAGGTTTATCTTTGAGGTCAAGTTGAAATGTACGAATTCCTTCGCTTTCAAGTTGACCTAATCTGGTTGTGTTGCGTCCAAGTGCAGTGACATCCCAGCTCATGCTGTGAAGCCTGCGAGTGAGTGCGCCGCCGAGGAAACCTGTTGCGCCTGTAACAAGTGCTTTCATCATTAATCCTTTGAACCGCTAAGCTCGCTAAGAGCGCCAAGATTTTTTAAGATTTTCTTTGCGGCCTTTGCGGTTAATTCCTCGCGGATGATTTTTGAGTTATGTCTTACGTCTGTGGGGAATCTTTTCATGAACAGAAATGTTTTTATCTTTGAGGCTTGTGGATGGTCTTTCGCAAGTTTAATTAATTCCTGTTTTATTTTATCCTTCTTTGCGCGCGCACCACGTTCGAGTTCGATCCATAAAACAGGCTCTTGGTTTGCGCCAACCAACGCGGTTCTATACACAGATGGATGCGCGTTGAAGATATTTTCAATTTGTTCGGTAAATAAGACGCCATTCTTCGTTATCACGCGATGCGATTTTCTTCCGCAATACCACAACCGTCCTTCCTCATCGAAATATCCCACGTCTCCCATGCGATGGATGACATCATCTCCGTTTTTGATTTTGGATAAATGATTTGCGTAAGTCGGGTTGTCAATCCAACTTACATAAGACCGCGTCGTGGCCGCACTTTGAACCGTGATCTCGCCAACGACATTTGATTCCACTACAAGCGAATCCTGCCACTCTTCGACTGGTTCATCGGTGATTTTGATGATCCTAACTTTTACACCGTCAACAGGTTTTCCCAAACAGACTCCTGCGCCTTGTTCAGTTTTTTCTTTTATTGAGAATATCTCGCGGCTTTCAACTACGGCAATGGGCAATGTCTCTGTTGCTCCATAGATGCCATAGAGACTGGTCTCATCGCTTAGTAATTTTCGAAAGCGTTGCTGCAATGGAATGGTCGCAGGTGCGCCCGCGGTGATTACTCGTTTGAGACTCTGGAGTCCAGCCGCTCGCTGCTGGCGGGAGCAAGCTCCAGCACTCCAGAATTTTTCGAGAATATCCAATACCACTGGTGAGGCGAACATGTTGGTGACGTTGAATCTTTGAATGGCGTCGATCACTTTTTGAGGGTCCGTCTTGCTTGGAACTGGGAAACTGATATCAGGAATCACAGATGTGACGCCGAGTAGAACATCGATCATGGCGTAGAGCGGGAAGGCGGGCAGGTCGATTTCATCGGACGAGATGTTAAAGGTTTTTTGAAGCATATTCAGTTGAGCGGAAAAATTCTCGCGGGTGTATAAGACGCCTTTAGGAATTCCTGTGCTTCCACTGGTGAAGATGATGGCGGCGGGGGAATGAGAGATTAGAGATTCGAGATTGGAGCCAGGTAATTCGTAATTGGTTCCTTCGACTTTGCTCAGGACAGGAATTCGTAATAATCGATTGATAGTCAAGTTGTGTTTGATGGATGTTTTTCCCCATCCAAAGATGACTCGCAGGATATGTGTGAGCGGATTGCCGATAAAAATATCAGGTTGGGATTCGTTGAGGCAGGCGCTGAGTTTTTTGAGTCCGATGGCAGGGTCAACGATGATGGGGACAATGCCCAACTTGAGAAGTGCGAAAGCCAGAGCAAAGAATTCTGGGGAGGGAGGAGTCATCACAGCGGCGCGAAGGCCCGGGGTTAGCGAGCAGGCTTGAAGTCCAAGAATGAAACGGTGGATTGAATCCAGCAATTGTCCGTAGGTAAAAACATCCCATCCTTTTGTGCGCGAAGAGAAGTAGATAAAGGCGGGTTTAGTGGGTTGGGATTTTGCGGTTTGCTCAAATTTAGCAAAGAGGTTCATGTTGTGATTGTATCTGTGAAATATGACGTTTGTCAGGATTGTATGATTATGTTTAGTACTATATGTTGTGATTTATTTCACTAGTATTGTGGATGAGGGGCATTTCACTTTTACTGCGAATGGACGACCTTGTCGTACCGAGCAGCAACTTTTTTATGGCCTGTTGTTTTGAGAAACCGCAGGTTGGTTGCAGAGCACGGAGGCATTATGCCCCATATGACCGATGAACGAGTTCGAGCGGGTTTGGCCCGTGAGGAAGATTTATCCCTTTTGAATGAAGTCAGCATGAAGACCGCAGGTGTTTCGCATTTGGAGATGTGCATCCAGTGCGGAACTTGTGGGGGCTCCTGCCCCGCCGCGATGGATATGGATCATACACCGCGTATGTTGTTCGCGATGTTAAGGGCAGGCATGCGCGATGAAGTGCTGCGCAGCAATGCTCCGTGGATATGCGTTTCATGCTACCACTGCGTGGTGCGTTGCCCGCAGGAAGTGCATATCGCGGATGTGATGTATACGCTCAAAGGCATGGCGATCAAAGCCAAACTGTACCAGGACTCCACTGCACCGCATTTTTCGCAGACCTTTGTGGGCATGGTGGAAACGTATGGACGCGGCTTTGAGCTTGGCCTAGCCTCACGGCATTACCTGAGATATTTCCCCCTGCGCCTGCCTGGGATGATGCCGATGGGCTTTGGCATGATCACCAAAGGCCGTATGCCGATCACACCGCGCAAGATCAAGCACATGGACCAATTAAAAGCCATTCTCAAACGCGCCAAGGGACTGGAGCTAACCTCATGAACAAATATCTTTTGTATCCCGGTTGTTCACTCGAATCCAGCGCGAAGGCTTACATGGAATCGCTTAATACGATCCTTGAACCTTTGGACATTCAACTCGAAGTAATCGAGGACTGGAACTGCTGCGGCGCGACGGAATATCTCGGCATTAACCTGATCCCTGCGTATTCGTTGATCGCACGCAACCTTGCACTGGCAACGCAACAGATGAACGGCACTCGCACGGTAGTGGCCCCATGCTCGGCTTGTTATCTCAACCTTGCCAAAGCGGATTACTACATGCAGGAGCGGCCTTCGCTGAGTGTGAAGGTGAATGAAGCACTTGAAGCAGGCGGGTTGCAATACAAGCCCGGCACGCTGGATGTGCGTCACCTGATCGATATTCTTGTTTATGATGTTGGGCTGGATGCCATTAAAAGCAAAGTGACCCGCCCATTGACCGGTCTGCGCGTTGCGCCCTACATGGGCTGTATGTTACCCCGGCCTGATTATCAGCATAGATGGTCTGATCATGAACACCCTACAGAATTGGATGACCTGTTACGGGCATTAGGCGCGGAGGTGATCGATTATCCGCTCACGACCAGTTGCTGCGGCGGACACATGACTCAGATCGGACCTGAAACTGCTTTTGAATTAATCCGCCGACTCGTGGCTGACGCGGATGAGCGCGGCGCACACCTGATGGCAACGGTTTGCCCGATGTGCCAGTTGAACATTGACGCCTACCAGGGTGAGATGAATCATTTCTTCGGCACGAGTTATCACATGCCGATCCTGTTCTTCACACAGTTGATGGGGCTTGCTTTTGGCAGGGAACCTAAAGAATTGGGTATTGGCGCGGAACTGGTCAGCTCGCGCAAGGCGCTGGCCGCTTCACGCATCAGTGTGGAAGTTCCCGTTACGCCAGAGCCGACTGCGCGCCAGAAAAAGGATGAAGGCCTGCCCATGCCGCGCCGCTTGACGAATGGCCGTAAGCGCAGGAAGGAGGCGGTGAAATGAGTGACAAGCGAAGCAGTCCTATGGAAAAGAAACAGGAACGCGTTGGTGTTTATGTCTGTCACTGCGGCTCGAATATCGCGGGCACAGTGGATGTTGTGGATGTTGCCAATTGGGCGGCGGAAAAACTTAAGCACCAGGGTGTGGTGATCGCGCGTGAATATAAATTTATGTGCTCCAGCCTCGGGCAGGAGTTGATCGAGAAGGATATCAAAGAGTTGGGGTTAACTCGCGTTGTGGTCGCGGCTTGTTCACCGCATTTACATGAAAAAACATTCCGCACGGCAGCCAAGAACGCTGGGCTGAATCCATATTTGGTGGAATTGGCTTCGATTCGCGAACAAGTCTCGTGGGTGCATTCGGATAAAGCTGTCGCCACGGCAAAATCAAAGGCAGTAGTATCAGGTGCGGTATCCAGAGTGATCGAGAATGTTGCGCTGGATGAGATCAAAGTGCCGATCAATCCAGATACATTGATCGTTGGCGGCGGCATTGCGGGGATCCAATCTGCATTGGAGATTGCGAATGCGGGTTTCCATGTGTATCTGGTGGAGCGCGAACCATCCATCGGCGGACACATGGCGCAGTTCGATAAGACTTTCCCGACCCTGGATTGTTCGGCATGTATTCTCACGCCGCGCATGGTGGAGGCGGGGTCGCATCCGAACATCACTTTACTGACGTGGAGCGATGTGGTGAATGTATCGGGCTATGTGGGCAACTTCCATGTGACGATCAAAAAGAAGGCGCGTTTTATCAATGAAGAACTTTGCACAGGCTGCGGAATCTGCCAGGAAAAGTGCCCGAAGAAAGTGATCGATGAAGTATATGAGGCTGGGCTTGGATATCGCAAGGCGGTGTACACGCCGTTTGCACAAGCCGTGCCGAACTTCCCTGTGATGGATAAGGAAAATTGCACGTACTTCATTAAGGGCACATGCAAGGCCTGCGAAAAATTCTGCCCGACAGGCGCGATTGACTTCAAGCAGGAAGATCAATTGATAAATATAGATGTAGGCAATATTGTGCTTGCAACAGGCTATGACCTGTTCGATGCGCGGCGCGTGAGCAACTATGGTTATGGACGTTTGCCGAATGTGTTCACGAGTTTGGAATTTGAGCGATTGTCCAACGCGGCAGGGCCGACCTCAGGCAATATCGTTTTGCGCGATGGCAAGACCACGCCGAAATCGGTAGGCGTTATTCATTGCGTGGGGTCGCGCGACAAAAACTACAACAATTACTGCTCGGTGATCTGTTGTATGCAGGGCTTGAAGTTTGCACACCTCGTCCACGAGCGGACGGGTGCAACAGTTTACAACTTCTACATTGACATGCGCACGGCTTACAAAGCTTACGATGAGTTTTATCAGCGCGTGCTTGAAGAAGGGACTCTCTTCGTGCGCGGCAAAGTGGCTGAGGTCACAAATGCGGCGCGTTATGAAAGTGAAAAAGGAAAACTCATTATTCAAGTGGAAGATACGCTGGCTGGCAAGCAGCGTCGAATCCCTGTCGATATGGTGATCCTCTCCAGCGGTTTGCAGCCACGAAGTGACTCAAAAGAAGTTGGCAAGATGTTCGGCATTTCGTGTTCCACCGATGGCTGGTTCACGGAGAAACATCCAAAGCTTGACCCTGTCGCGACCATGACCGAAGGTGTTTATATCGTTGGGTGTGCACAAGGGCCCAAGGATATTCCATCCAGTGTGGCACAAGGTGCGGCGGCTTCGGCACGCGTGCTGGATAAGATTTTGCAAAAAGAAGTTGCACTGGAACCGATCAAGGCCAGTGTCAATCAAGAGCTGTGCTCAGGTTGCCGCATTTGCAATGGGCTGTGTCCGTTCAACGCGATTGCCTATATCGAAGATGACAAGGTATCCGATATCAATCCCGCACTATGTCAGGGATGCGGCACTTGTGTGGCTGCCTGCCCTGCGGGTGCGATCAGCGGAACGGGCTTTAGCGATGCACAGATCATTGCACAGATTGATGGACTGTTGCTGAGGAATTTGGAAGAGGTCGTTACTGCGTGACATGTCGTTGCGAGGGCGGTGCGCTGCACGGTCCGCCCGAAGCAATCTCCAATTATGAGGAGATTGCTTCGTCGCAAAGAGAAAGGACGCTCCTCGCAACGACATAGTATGGAGACGAACTATGACCGATAATAACTTTGAACCCACAATTATTGGCTTTACCTGTAACTGGTGCAGTTATCGAGCATCGGATCTGGCGGGGACTGCGCGCATGAAGTATGCGCCAAATGTGCGACTCATCCGCATGATGTGTTCAGGCCGCCTCGACCCGACCTTTGTGCTGCGTGCCCTTTCAGGTGGCGCAGACGGCGTGATGATCACGGGCTGTCATCCGGGTGAATGTCATTACATCGAACAAAATTACAAGGCTCTGCGCCGTTTTCTCTTACTCCGAAGAGTGCTCACAGGTCTGGGCATTGAACCTGAACGTGTCAAGCTGGTTTGGGCCAGCGCGGCGGAAGGGGCAAAGTTTGCGGCGGAAACCACAGCCTTTGTGGAAGAGATAAGGAAACTGGGCCCGCTAAATTGGGGCAAAGCAGACGATAGACCGCAGACCATCCCCAAAGGAGACGCTGTAGACGATGGTCAATCGTCCATAGTCCATGGTCAAGAGTTGGAGGTGGCACTATGACCAGCAACTCCAAACCAAAATTCGCAATGTACTGGGCGGCTTCCTGTGGTGGATGTGAGATCGCTGTACTCAATACGCACGAAAAGATTCTGGATGTGGATGCCAACTTCGATGTCGTCTTCTGGCCCGTTGCAATGGACGCGAAGTACAAAGATGTAGAAGCTATGGAGGATGGCTCGATTCTGCTCACGCTCTTTAACGGCAGTATCCGCAACGACGAGAATGAACACATTGCCAAACTTCTACGCCAGAAATCAAAGCTGCTGGTTGCCTTCGGCTCATGTGCCTGTGAAGGATGTATTCCAGGGTTGGCGAATCTCAGTCCAGTGGGTGATGTTGTCCATACGGCCTTCAATACCATCACAACCGATAACCCGAATGAGATTTATCCGCGCACAACCTTTGATGTACCTGAAGGTGAACTGCATATTCCAACACTGGCAAAAGTTTTGCGTCCGCTCGAACAGGTAGTTGATGTGGATTACTACATGCCGGGCTGCCCACCTGAAAGTCATCAGATCGCGGCGGTGATAGACCTGGTGATCAAAGTAGTCAAAGGTGAAGCGGAACTGCCTCCCAAAGGTTCCGTGATTGGAGTGGGTAATTCAACTGTGTGTGATGAATGTCCACGGGCGCGCAATGTGAAAACAATCAAAGAGTTCAAACGCATTCAGGATATCGCACCGGTTGACCCGACTCTCTGCATCCTCGAACAAGGCATCCCATGCAACGGCCCCGCCACCCGCAGTGGATGTGATGCGCGCTGTCCGCAGGCGGGCGCGCAGTGCATTGGCTGTTATGGCCCCGCCGAGGGTGTGATGGATTACGGCGCGCGGTTGATTACTGCATTTTCATCGGTGATCGATGCGACTACACCTGAAGAGATAGATCGCATTCTGGATGGAATCCCTGACCCCACAGGACAAGTCTATCGTTTTAATTTAGCTGGGTCCCTTCTCAAAGCGAATAAGGAAGCCTGGAGGGTCAAGTAAAAGGATGAAGGCGGAAGGATGAAGGATAAAAAATTTCAAGCAATAAAAATGCTGAAATATTCCTTCTTCATCCGTTATCCTTCATCATTCATCCTTTCCCAAAGGAGGATGACATGACTACGAAAAAGACTGAACAAACTGAACCCGTTGAAGATCGCAATGCGATTTTGGAAAAAGCCCTGATCGAAGAATACCTGCACGAGAAGGGCTATTCATTGGAAACCATAAAGAAACTGCCTGCCGAACTTGCAGAAAAATTGATGAAGGAAGCCTCACAGTATGCTTCGCTCAAAATGGAAGAGGTCGAAGCGCGGGCGCACCTCATCAAGGAATTGCACGACGACGCCTCATCGCTTGAGAAATAAAAGTGTAATGCCTATTACGCATTACGGACTGGAGCTGCCATGCAGAGAATAACAATTGATCCCATTACCCGCCTTGAAGGTCACGGCAAGATCGAGATCTTTCTGGATGACAAAGGCAATGTTGCCAACTCGTATTTCCAGATCCCTGAATTGCGCGGCTTTGAACGATTCTGCGTTGGCCGTCCGGTTGAGGAAATGCCGCTTCTAACGAACCGTATCTGCGGGGTGTGCCCTGAGGCGCATCACATGGCTGCTGCCAAAGCGGCAGATGCGGCCTATCACGTTGACCCGCCGCGTACAGCAAAGATGCTGCGTGAGCTGTTATACAGCGCATTCTATTGCACCGATCACACCACACACTTCTACGCTCTGGGCGGCCCAGATTTTGTGATGGGCCCTGATGCGCCCGTTGCTGAAAGAAATATCCTTGGTGTGATTCATAAAGTGGGTCTGGAAATTGGCGGCAAAGTTATCCAAATGCGAAAGTATGGGCACACCGTGGTCGAGATGATCGGCGGACGCAAGGTGCATCCCTGCACATCGATCCCTGGCGGAATTACGAAAGGTATTACCGAAGAACAGCGTAAAGAGATCGAAGAAATGGGGCGCTGGGCAATTGACTTCGCACAATTCAGCCTCAAGCTTTTCAATGACATTGTGCTTGGCAACAAGGCTTATGTCGATCTTATCCTTGGCGATGTTTACACTCATCATACCTATTACATGGGCCTGATGGATGAGAATAACAAAGTTAACTTCTACGATGGCAAAGTCCGCGTGGTGGACCCGAATGGCAGGGAGTTCGTCAAATATGCGCCGAAAGATTATGCCGAACATATTGCCGAACACGTCGAGCCGTGGACCTATCTCAAGTTCCCATATCTGAAAAAGGTCGGCTGGAAAGGCTTTGTGGATGGCGAAGACTCTGGCATTTACATGGCAACACCGCTTTCACGCCTCAACGCTTCAGATGGCATGGCCACGCCGCTTGCACAGGAGGAATTTGACAGGTTCTACAAGACCCTTGGCGGCAAGCCTGTGCATCAACGCCTCGCCATCCATTGGGCACGCCTGATCGAATTGTTGTACGCGGCAGAACGCTGGGTGGAATTGGTGACTGACCCTGAGATCACATCACCGAACGTACATACCAAGCCGACTGAGACTCCAACGGAAGGGATCGGCATCGTCGAAGCGCCGCGTGGCACTCTCACGCATCATTACTGGACCGATGAACGGGGCGTCGTGACCAAGGTGAATCTCATCGTTGGCACCACCAATAATTATGCGCCGATTCAAATGTCCACCCACAAGGCGGCGACGAGTCTCATCAAAGATGGAAATGTGAATGAAGGCCTGCTCAACATGGTCGAGATGGCCTTCCGCGCCTATGACCCATGCTTTGGGTGTGCAACGCACTCGTTACCCGGCCAGATGCCTTTGCAGATTACCATCCACGATGCAGATGGTAATCCGATTGAAGTGTTGAAGCAGTATTGTTAACTGTTATGTCATTGCGAGGGTCGAGTAGCCCGTGTTCGTCGGGCGTATCGAGACCCGAAGCTATCTCCAACTCATGAGGGGATTGCTTCGTCGGGACGAGCAAGTGCCCTCCTTGCAATGACATAATTCACAAGGAGCCTGACATGATCCCTATTGAACTTTTACACCGCTTCTCTTTTTTCTCCTTTATGGACAATAAAGAGTTAAGGGCCGTTACCAGAATTGCGGATGAATTGCATCTCAATGCTGGCGATGTGCTGTGCGAGGCAAACATGCCTGCCAATGCGCTGTATTTCCTTACCAAGGGGCATCTGCCTTATTACATGGTTGTTAAAACTGAGCATATCCCAGACTATAACAAGGAATACTTCATCGGGTACATCAATCCTGAGGAGATCTTCGGGATCTCGGCCTTGATCGAGCCGTATCAATACACTGCCACCTTGCGTGCCGACAAACCCTGCCGCGTTATAAAAATTGACGCGCCCGCACTGCGTGCCTTGTGTGAAGTGGATTCACATCTATCTGTTGGGTTGATGAATGCGATAGCCAAAGCTGCCATGGAACGGCTGCAAATGACACGCGTTCAACTGATTGCGGAAATGGCAGAAAAATTCAACGAACCAGCCAAGTGAAAACTTGATAGTGCTCTTGTCATTGGATGGCGGCGAAGCGGATTGCCTGAGGCGTCGTATCAGTATTGTTAATCGGGAGCAGGCTTGAGGTGCGAAAAGAAGCGGAACTTTATCCAATGAAAACTTTGGTGGTTGGGCTCGGTAATCCGATCCTCGGCGATGACGGTGTCGGCTGGAAAGTCGCTGAGGAAGTCAAAAAGCAATTGCCCGCAAATACGCTTGTGGATGTGACCTGTCTTTCACTTGGCGGCATCAGTTTAATGGAGAGTCTGATCGGTTATCAACGCGCGATTTTGATCGACGCGTTTGCATTGGATGAACCGCTTGGTTCCATATTGATTTTGAAGTTAAGCGACCTGCCAAATTATTCAGCATTTCATACCACCAACGCGCATGATACCTCCCTGCAAAACGCATTTGAGTTTGGCAGGTCGATGGGCGCGCGGCTTCCAGATGAGGTTGAGATCGTGGGCATCGCCACCCGGCGGGTTTATGATTTCAGCGAAGAGCTTTCGCCGCCTGTTGCAGATGCGGTTCCTTTTGCTGCAAGAGTTGTGCTCGATCTTTTGAAACAGGTAACAAAGTACAAAGAAGAAAATCAGCCGCAGGGGTGACTTTATCCATATTGGATTAAGTTCTCAAAGGGGGTAAGTTTAAAGCACGATGCATGAACTTTCGCTCACCCAAAACCTTCTTGATATCGCGCTGGAGCACGCTGGCGCAAAAAAGATCATTCACGTTAATTTATTGATCGGTGAATTTTCGGATGAGCGTGAAGAATCGATCCAATTCTATTGGAATGACCTTGCAAAAGGCACAAGGGCAGAAAATGCAAAACTGAACTTTCAGCGGGTGGATGCGGAAATGAAGTGCCTTGAATGTGAGGCGGTCTTTCACCCACAAGAGGAAGCATTGTCCTGCCCAAATTGCCAAGGGCATCGTTTGAAATTGATCTGCGGAGATGATGTAAAGCTCGAGAGCATAGACGTGGAATAAAGATAAAGACCATTGGGTCTGGGTTGGCCGCATGGCGCAAAAAATTCACATCACAGGCGTAGTGCAAGGAGTTGGATTCCGCCCGTTCGTTTATGGGCTGGCAGTTCAATTGGGTTTGCGCGGCTGGGTGGTCAACACATCGGGCGGAGTGGATATCCTTGTTGAAGGTAAAACAAGTAACATCGAGCGATTTGTAAAATTGCTATCCTCTGAAAAACCGCTGCTCGCGAAGATCGATTCCATCCAGTTGGAAAATGTTGAACAGGCGGGTGAGAATTTAACAAGTTTCGAGATTCTCGAATCCGAATCAATTATGGGCGAATACCAGCCCATTTCTGTAGATGCAGCCATCTGCCCAGATTGTGAACGGGAATTGTTCGACCCCAATGACAGGCGTTACCTGTATCCTTTTATCAACTGTACCAATTGCGGCCCGCGCTTCACGATCATCAAGGATATTCCGTATGACCGTCCAATGACGACCATGGCGGGTTTTCAACTTTGCGCGCAATGCCGCTCCGAATATGAAAACCCATTGGATAGGCGTTTTCATGCACAGCCAGTCGCATGCCCGCAATGCGGACCGTTCATGGAATTGCGCAAGGCGGGAACTGGCAATCTTGATTCGAAAGTAGATGCTCCAGCAAATGTTTCTCGAATATCAACCATTGACCTTCGCACCTCTGCCATCCTCAAAACCCGCAGACTGCTTCGCGAGGGACATATCGTTGCCATCAAAGGGCTTGGAGGGTTTCACCTCGCTTGCGATGCGGCCAATCCGTATGCGGTGGATGAACTGCGCCGCCGCAAAGGACGCGCAGAGAAACCATTTGCTCTCATGGCTGCGGATTTGTACACAATAAAATCGATCTGTGAAATCAATGATGATGAACACAGTTTATTGACAGGCCATCAAAAGCCGATTGTTCTGCTGGTAAAGAAAGCCCTGAAAGCCTCCGAGTCTCCCAGGGTCTGTGATGCAATTGCCCCGAATATGGATACTCTTGGCATGATGCTTCCATACACACCATTGCATTATCTTTTGTTGAATCAAACAGACCCTGTGCTGAGAAAAGAGCCTGCTCCGCCTGTGCTGGTGATGACGAGCGGAAACTTTAGCGAAGAACCCATTGCAATAGAAAATAAGGATGCGCTTGAACGTCTCGCTCCACTGGCGGATGCATTCCTGCTGCACAACCGCGATATTCATATTCGCTGCGATGATTCGGTGGTGCGCGTTGAACGTCCAACGTTGAACGTCCAACATCAAGCGACCTTCGACGTTCGACCTGAGACGGTGTTTCTGCGTCGTTCACGCGGCTATGCTCCCTACCCTGTTCAACTTCCATTCGAGGCCAAACCCACGCTTGCCGTGGGCGGTGAATTAAAAAATACATTTTGTCTCGCGCGCGATCATTACGCATTCCTCAGCCATTACATTGGCGATATAGAAAATGTTGAAACCTATGAATCTTTTGAGCGGGGTGTTGCACATCTCTCACACATGTTCCGCTGCCAGCCTGAAGTCATCGCGCATGATCTGCACCCAAATTATTTCACCACACACTATGCCAAAAAAATGGACATGCAACGCATCGCCGTCCAGCATCATCACGCGCACATCGCCTCTTGCATGGCAGATAATGGTTTGGATAACAAACAGTTGATCGGCCTCTCCTTCGATGGCACTGGATACGGAACAGACGGCGCGACCTGGGGTGGGGAAGTATTGCTCGCTTCCTATTTAAACTGTGAGCGGTTCGCACATCTTGAATATTTGCCCCTCCCTGGCGGTGACTCTGCCATCCGCCACCCCTGGCGCATCGCCGTTGGATACGCTCATGCCCTCGGCGTGGACATTGGTGATCTGCCATTCCTGAAGAAGATAGGCAAACAGGTCATTAAGGTCGTGCAACAACAGGTGGACAGGAAATTCAACAGCCCACTCACATCTTCGATGGGCCGTTTATTTGATGCAGTTGCCAGTTTAATTGGCATTCGCAATGACGTCACCTACGAAGCCCAGGCCGCCATTGAAATGGAAGTGTTGTCACGGCCCTTTGTTTCGTCGGCGAAGCCATATCCATATTTGATTGAGGCGTGTCACTCTGAGGAAGCGGAGCGACTGACACTTGCACCTGGCGCAAGCGCAGGTGAGAGTCCCTTACTTTCGAGGGAAGAGATCCTTCGCTACGCTCAGGATGACACAAAATTTACTATCCACTTAGAAGAATTGATCAACGCAATTATTGCTGATGTCCGCACGAATAAATCGGCAGGCATGATCGGCGCACGCTTCCATAAAACTATTGCCGCAATCGCAATTGAAGTTTGCAAGCAAGCCCGTATTAAAACAAACCTGAACGAAGTCGCCCTCTCCGGTGGTGTCTGGCAGAACCAGATTCTGCTAAGCCTTGTCCGTGATGGATTGGAGCAAGATGGCTTTGTTGTGTATTTCCATAAACAAGTCCCAACCAATGATGGCGGGCTGGCCTTGGGTCAGGCCGTGATTGCGAACTTTCAGAACATGAACCGCGAAGAGCGCTAAGAACGCGAAGAAAAAAACATCAAAAAGCTTTGCGCTCTTGGTGTGCTTGGCGGTAAGGAGCATTGTATGTGCCTAGCCATTCCAGGAAAAATAACGGAGATCTACCAAAAAGATTCCCTTCGCATGGCAAAAATTGACTTTGGCGGAATCGCCAGGGAAATATGCCTTGCCTACACACCCGAAGCTAAAATTGGAGATTACGCCCTTATTCATGTTGGCTTTGCCATCAGCTTGATGGATGAAGATGAAGCAAAGGAAACCTTGAAGCTGATCAAAGATGTGGAAGAGTTTGAACTATAACCCGCTCTTTCGGGGCTAAGCCCTCGAAAGAGCAGAAACCCATAATATGAAATACCTCGATGAATACCGCGACCCCGCAAAAGTAAAATCTTTGCTGCATGAGATCGAATCCATCGTGACCCGAAACTGGGTCATCATGGAAATCTGCGGCGGGCAGACTCATGCTTTCCTGCATCACGGGCTGGATGCCATGCTTCCGCCACAAATTGAACTCGTGCATGGGCCAGGCTGTCCCGTGTGTGTCACATCACTCGAACAAATTGACCGTGCCATCGCGATTGCATCTCAACCCAACGTCATCTTCACATCTTATGGGGATATGCTGCGTGTGCCGGGTTCATCGAAGGATTTATTCGCTGTCCGTGCGGCGGGCGGGGATGTGCGCGTGGTTTATTCGCCATTGGAAGCTGTTCAAATTGCCGAGGCGAATCCCGATAAGCAGGTTGTCTTCTTTGCAATCGGGTTTGAGACGACTGCGCCTGCGAATGCGATGGCTGTGTTGCAGGCAAAGAATAAAAACATCAAGAATTTTTCAGTGCTGATATCGCACGTCCGTGTGCCGCCTGCGATGGAAGCGATTCTCAGTTCGAAGAAAAACCGTGTGCAGGCTTTTCTTGCGGCGGGTCATGTCTGTGCTGTGATGGGATTCCACGAATACCCGCCAGTTGCAGAGAAATATCATGTGCCGATCATAGTCACTGGCTTTGAGCCGATAGACTTGCTAAATGGTTTATGTGCGGCGGTTAAACAATTGGAATCAGGGAATGCCGTCGCGGAGAATCAGTATCAGCGGGCTGTCAAGCTTGAAGGAAATCAATCAGCTCAAAAGGCGATAAGAAGCGTCTTTGAACCTGTCGATAGAAAGTGGCGTGGTATCGGAGTCATCACACAAAGCGGCTGGGGTTTGAGTCCGCAATTCGCAGAGTTCGATGCAGAAAAAAGATTTGATGTGGAAAATATTTTTACGCAAGAGTCGTCATTGTGTATTGCAGGCGAAATTTTGCAGGGATTGAAAAAGCCTTTGCAATGCCCAGCCTTCGGAAAACAATGCACGCAACAGACGCCGCTCGGTGCGCCGATGGTTTCGGCGGAGGGCGCGTGCGCGGCATATTACAAATATCATCGGGATGTGGTTTATGGATGAGTTTGGTTTTGAAGGATATACCTGCCCGGTGCCGATCAGCCCAACAGAAACGGTAATCCTCGGTCACGGCTCCGGCGGGACATTGAGCCGTGATCTGCTGAATAGATTATTCCTGCCGAAATTGGGAAAAGCCGCTCCACGTGCATTGGATGATTCTGCTGTTGTGATAATGGATGGTCAACGCTATGCGCTCACAACGGACTCGCATGTTGTCTCGCCCTTGTTTTTCCCCGGTGGCGATATTGGACGATTGGCAATTTGTGGAACGGTGAACGATCTGGCAATGGTCGGCGCGACTCCGATTGCCCTTACTTGTGGATTCGTTTTGGAGGAAGGCTTGCCATTCGATGTGTTGCAGCGCGTGGTTAATTCAATGAAAGAAGCCGCAAAAGAAGCAGGGATTTATATCGCGGCAGGCGACACGAAAATTGTGCAAAAAGGCGGCGCGGACAAATTATTCATCAATACATCTGGAATTGGGAAAATAAATGAAGGGGTATGTATCTCTGGCGCAAATGCGAAAGACGGAGATGTAATTATTGTTTCAGGAACTATCGGAGATCATGGTATTGCTGTATTATCCACCCGTGAAAACCTGGGGTTTGAAACGACTCTTGAAAGTGATGTTGCCCCGTTAAACCACCTTGTAACTGCAATGATCGGTGCTGGTGAAACCCATGTTCTGCGTGACCCCACGCGCGGCGGACTCGCTACTTCACTTGTCGAAATTTCAGAGCAATCGAATGTTGTGATTCAAATTGACGAACAGGCTTTGCCGGTGAAGCCTGCTGTAAAAGCCGCCTGCGAAATGCTGGGGTTTGATCCAATGTTTGTGGCGAATGAAGGGAAGTTGGTCGCGTTCGTGAAAGAGGCTGATGCTGAAAAAATTCTGGATGTGATGAAGAAAACAAATTATGGCGGAGATGCCGCCATAATTGGGAGAGTGATCGGGGTCGGAAAATCTCAGGTGAGGATGCGAACTGCAATCGGGGGAACAAGATTGGTAGATATGTTGCCCGGGGAAATGCTGCCGAGAATTTGTTAATTTTCTTACACCACGAATCGTGATTCCCTGAGCGACACTGCGCCGCACTGCGTTTGTTGCAGTGCAGGTGTAGCGAAGGGTCTCTACGATAATGACAGAGATTCTTCGCTATCGCTCAGAATGACACTTCATAAGTTGACTTATTAATTCTCCTTATGCTTGGTCAATTCAACATATTGTGGATTCCTGCGGATATAAGCTGCGGCGTAGGCACACATGGGAATTACACGCAGGGATTTTCCCTTGGCATATTCGAGCGCGAACTGGGTTAGTTTGCCTGCCACACCATGTCCCCTCAAATCAGGGTGGACTCCCACGTGTGTGATGACAAAAGTATCTTCATCTTCAATATAGTCCAGTTTTGAAGGCAGATCGTTTATAAGCGTTTCAAAATGCTTTTCTGCCTCGTTATTTTTAATTTCGAGTCCTTCGAGATCGATTTCCATGATAGACCTTATTTCTGCTTTTCGCGCGCAATGACCGCGATATATTCCATGATGATCTTCAGACCTGCAAAGACTGTGGCTTCAGATGGGTCGAGTGGAGGCGCAATCTCTACAACATCCAAGCCGACCAGCGAAAGCCCTTGCATGGTTTTGAGCAGGGTCAATACGTCACGTGATGTGAGGCCGCCGAATTCAGGGATGCCCGTACCCGGCGCAGCGGATGGGTCGAGGCAGTCAATATCAAGTGAAATATGGATCGCATCGCAATCGTTGAGGATATTGCGAATGCTATCTCCCACTTTTCTCATGCCGCGTTCTGCCACATCTGCGGCGGTGTAAACGTGCACACCACCGTTTTCGATGATGTCAATTTCCTGATCTTCCCATGAGCGCAAGCCGACCATGCAAATGTCGTGAGGTTCGATGCCAAATTCGAGGCCGCGCCGCAATACACAGGCATGTGAAAGTTTTGAGCCGTCAAACGTATTGCACAGGTCGGGGTGGGCATCCACCCACAATACACCCAGGCGCTGGTTTTTGTATCGCTCGCGTTGTCCCTCAAGGATGGGAATGGTGACAGAATGATCGCCGCCCAAAAGAATAGGCATATTGCGTAGAGTCGCTACTCGTTGGCGCACCATGTTGAAGTCCGATTCGGGGCGGGTGATTGGGATATCCCCCAGATCGCAGACAGTTAAATCCTTCAATCGAGTCCTATCCTCGCTAAAAGGAGTCGCATGGCGTGACCAGAATCGCAGGCGCTCAGGGGCCAGGGCCGCACCTTTTCTTGCGCTGGCAAGCCCATCAAAAGGAATGCCGATCACACTGAAATCGGTTTGCTCGGGAGTAAGGTCTGGGCGGTGCAGGTCTCCCCATAATCCGTGAGTGCCTTCAAGGGTCATATTGGTCTCCTGTTTAACCCAATTGTACTCTCGAAAAATAAGCTCATTGACCCGCGTTCCGTTTGCTTTTACAATGATAATATGACCCTAATGTTCGCCGGCTTCTTTCGCCCCGACCATGACCCTCCACACAGGCTTTAGTCCGCGTGTTGTTTAACTTTAATGATTTAACTTTCGGAGGAAAAAACCATGCCTACCCCTATCATTTCCAAGCGTGCGCCGATCTACGCCGATGTTCCCGATGAAAAGTGGAACGATTGGCGTTGGCAGTTAAGCCACCGCTTGAATACTGCTGAAGATATAGAAAAAGTGATCCCGATCACCGACTCGGAACGAAAGGCATTGCAAACACAAGGCTTGTTTCGCGTGGATGTGACGCCCTACTTTATTTCGCTGATTGACCCTGATGACCCAAATGACCCCGTCCGCAAGCAGATCATTCCTGTGGCGGAGGAATTGAATGCCTTCACCGCGATGATGGAAGATTCACTTGCGGAAGACCGTCACTCTCCCGTGCCGGGGCTGGTTCACCGGTATCCTGACAGAGTGCTTATGCTGGTAACGACTCAATGCGCCTCGTACTGCCGTTATTGCACGCGCTCGCGCATCGTCGGTGACCCCGGCCAAACCTTCAACCGCCACGATTTTGAGATGCAGATCGAATATCTCAAACGCACACCGCAAGTACGTGACGTGCTGCTCTCCGGCGGTGACCCGCTGGTGCTGGCTCCAAAAATTCTCGAAGAACTGCTCACTCGTCTGCGCGAGATCCCACATATTGAGATCATACGCATCGGTTCGCGTGTGCCGGTCTTCATGCCCATGCGCATTACACAGGAACTGTGTGACATGCTCGCCAGGTTCCATCCGCTGTGGCTGAATATCCATGTGAACCACCCGAACGAAATTACAAAAGAACTCGCCGAGGCTTGTGACCGCATGAGCCGCGTGGGTATTCCTTTGGGTAACCAATCTGTGCTGCTGGCTGGCGTAAACGACTGTGTGCATATGCAGCGCGAACTTGTCCAGAAGCTGACCCGCATTCGTGTGCGCCCCTATTACTTGTATCAATGTGACCTGGTGGAAGGCTCCGGTCACTTCCGTACACCTGTCGCAAAAGGCATCGAGATCATCGAAGGCTTGCGCGGACATACTTCCGGGTACGCCGTCCCACAATTCATTGTGGATGCGCCCGGCGGAGGTGGTAAGATTCCTGTCATGCCGAACTACCTGTTGAGCATGTCAGACCACAAGGTCATTGTGCGAAACTATGAGGGCTTTGTAACCACTTACGAAGAGCCGACCGAGTACAAATCGCATGACCCGAAGACTTGCAAATTCTGCCAGAGCAAGCGCCCCGAACCTGGCCAGGCTGGTCTCACGGGCATGTTGGATGGCGAGCAGATGTTCATCAAGCCTGAAGGTTTCGATGAGCTTCACGAGCGCGGTGGTCTTCAACACCGTTTGAAAGATGAAAGCAAGTGGAAACCGCTCGGGATCGGCTCCGGCGAAACAGACTAGGATGAAGAGACCTGACAGGTTTCTACGAAGTCCCCGAAGGGGGAAAACCTGTCAGGTCTGCATAAAAAGGAGATTGATATGCGTAAAAATATGATTATTTTGGTCACCCTTGTTTTTCTGCTGACCGCCTGCCTGCCAGGCCAGGGTTCACAAGATCAAGATTTGGAATCACGGGTCAATACGGCCGTGGCGCAGACCATGCAAGCCAACGAGCAGATCGCAAATTCTGTGGAACAAACCGTTGCTGCACAAGCCCCGCTGGCAACACAAACTGCTGTTGATCAGGCAACTGAAACGCCTCTGACACCTCCCCAATTTACATTCACGCCGGTCTCGACTATTACGCCGCTCGTATTAAATCCCACGGCAACTTTCGTTCCTGCCGTCCAGCCATTATATGCCTGTAGCGTGGCTGTTCAGAAGCCTGCCAATTACACCGAAATTAAAAAAGGCGCAAAATTCGACATCAGGTGGACCATTGTCAATGTGGGTCAACGGCCCTGGCCTGCTGGTATTGACGTGAAGTATTCGAGCGGCACAAAAATGACGAACCCCAACCGGGTCGAGATTCCCAAGGAAATATTGCCGGGCCGCAAATATGTGGTCGATGTGGACGCAACTGCCCCAAGCAAGAAAGGCACCTATGCCATGTCCTGGGTTGTAGACGGCCCGATGTGTTACCCATCCGTCATCATTGTTGTCAAATAAAACTCCAGGGGAACGAAGATGATCCGGCGCAATACCAGGATATTTGCCTTTTTGGCGATCACAGCCGTGATGCTTGCATGCGTGCCAACACTTGTGCCTGCCCCTGCGCCTATTCCCACATTCGACCCGAAATCGATCGACACGATGATCGCTCTGACTGCCAATGCGGCGGCCACCCAAACTGCGCTTGTGCTGCCGCCCACGTTTACCCCCACGGTCACATCCCTGCCTACCAATACGCCCACTGGAACCGCCACACCCACCTTCCTCTTCCTGCTGCCCACCATTACAGTCCCACCGACGCTGGTTACACCGGGCAGTTCAGGCTTACAGTATGATTGCCAGGTTACTTCACAGGAACCTCCCAACGACAGCAAGTTCTCATCGAATGAGAAGTTTCAAATGATCTGGCATGTGGTGAACACAGGTACGAGTACCTGGTTTTCATCGGATACAGATTACCGTTATTCAAGCGGCGAAAAATTGCATACCGCATCGATCTATGACCTTCCCTCATCCGTTATATCCGGCGGCAAGGTTGATCTCACTGTCAGTATGGAGGCTCCCAAAGAAGCGGGGGATTATAAGACAAACTGGAGAATAAATATTGGGAAGAACGAGTTCTGCGCTCTCAGGCTGACCATTACCGTAAAATAAAAAAAATTCTCCGAGCAAAACTCGGAGAATTTTTTTCAAAACTACGAAGCAGGCGGAAGCGGTTCGTCGCTGGCTGGTGCAGGTAGGTCGCCTGGTTTCTTGCGGAGCAGGAAAAAGCCAGCCACAACCGGAACGAGGATAATAATAAAAGAAAGACAAAGAAGCGCATATCCTGCCGTTGGGGGCATGGGTTGTTCCACGCCGCCGAACTGGTAAGTTCCGTTTCCGGTGATGCCGCCAAACCCCATGATGCAGGTGAATAAACTGCAACAGGAACACAATAATGCAAGGACAACTGTAATGATCATGCTGGTATTCTTATTCATTCGTTTTTCTCCTTAAAAATTTTACTAGGTATTTCGTCGAAAATAATTTTACAACTTATTCCTGCTCTTTCGGGGGCTTAGCCCCCAAAAAGCCAAAGATACGTCCAAAAACTTTCGACCGACTACTTAGTATACAGAAATAAAAAATGGGACGCAAGTTCAAACCTGCATCCCATTGGTACTAACTTCTTAACTTTGCGCCAACTGTCTGTTCCAGTCGTTTGACGATCTTGTTGCGGATCGCGGCGGCATCGGCGTCGGTCATCGTTTTGTCTGATTGATAGGTGAGACTATACGCCAAAGACTTTTTCCCGGCGCCGATCTGATCACCTTTATAAACATCGAACAAGCGGACATCGGTGACGGTTCCTCCTCCTGTCTGCCTGATGAGGCTTTCAACAGCAGACGCTTCCACTGAATCATCCACGATGATGGCGATGTCCTCGTAAATGGGCGGAGTCTCGGGCACGGATTTAATGCCGTAGGTGGGATTCAATTTGCGCAGCAGGTCGAGGTCAAATTCTGTGACGATGACCGGTGACTCTCCGAACTCGAATTTCTCTTTCACCAGCGGATGCAATTCACCGAATACGCCCACCACTTGTCCGCTCACTTTGACTTGCGCGGCTTTGCCCGGGTGCAGGTATTGAGTGGATTCTGCCGCAGTGTAGGAAATATCAGTGAGGCGCAACCCACTCAAAAGGAGTTCGAGGCGTCCTTTCATATCGAAGAAGTCAAAAGCGGACGAGTCTTTCACGTCCCAGGCCGAGGCGAGACGGGCCCCGCTCATCACAATGGCAAGTTTGCGCGGCTCGAGGGGTAAATCATTTTTGTTGGGTTCAAAGACGGGACCGATTTCATATAGCGCAATAGATTCGGCGCGCGCATTTTTCTCTGCGATCTCAAGCACAGAAGTAAGCAGACTCTTTCGCAGAACACTGCGCTCAGGTGCAATTGGATTTGCAACGCGAACATAATTTTCGCTCGCGTTCAAACGTGCTTCGCGTTCGGGCGAGGTCATGCGATACGTGACAACCTCCTGCAAGCCAACTGCAACCAGCAAGTCACGCAGATGCTCTTCCCATTCATGAACGGGATTGCCGACCTGAGGCGGAAGCGCATCGGCCATAGTGGTGGTGGGAATGTTATCGTAGCCGTAACTGCGCGCGACTTCTTCGAGCACATCGGCCAGGCCGATAACGCCTTCATCGATATCCATGCGGTGAGAGGGAGCGGTAACCCGCAGGCCGTGCTTCATAATTTTGCATTTGAATTCGAGGCGGGTTAAGAGATCGGAGATCTGTTCAAGCGTGAGATCAATGCCAAGTAGTCTCTTAACATCCTGTGACGTAACATCCACAACTGAATCTTTAGGCTTGAGTGGATACTCATCCACTAGTCCGGGCGCGATGCTGCCGCCTGACCATTGAGCCATGTAATACAGGCCGAGCTTTACGCCCTGATCTGCCATGGCAGGATGCACGCCGCGCGAAAAACGGAATGATGCTTCAGATGGAAGATTATGCTGCTTGGCTGTGCGGCGAATGTTTATGAAATTCCACGCCGCGCCTTCGAGCAAAACATTGACCGTGCTCTTTCCACGCATGGTGATTTTTCCAACTGGCGTTTCACCTGGTTTTGTTTCGATGCCCTTCGCATCCAGCACTTCTTTTGAAGCATCGTACACTTCAGATTCAGAGCCGCCCATCACGCCTGCGAGCCCGAGTGACCCTTTTTTATCACTGACGAGGACGTTCATGGAGGTAAGTGTACGGTGGACTCCGTCCAACGTGGTGAGTTTTTCGCTATCTTTTGCGGCACGGGTGATGATTTTGATTTTCGCTTCGCCTGCTCGTTCTTTCAACACATCATAATCAAATGCGTGCAACGGCTCGCCAAGTTCGAGCATGGCATAGTTGGTTGCATCCACAATATTGTTGATGGGGCGTTGACCCGCAAGCTTAAGCCTGAGCTGAATATGATATGGACTAGGCTTGATCTCCACATTTCGAATTAATCCAGCTACGAAACGCGGATTGAGTTCAGGGTTGGTAATTTCGACCTCGACCAAATCTTCAACAGGGTCACCGGTTGTTTTGAGTTTAATGGTCTGCTTCTTTAGTTCGCGGCCTGTAAGCGCTGCTAGCTCACGGGCGATGCCGATCACATTTGCATTGCGTGCCATGTTGGGCAAAATGGAAATATCCAACACCGCGTCACCGATGTAATCGGCAAGCGGCATGCCCACAGGTGCATCGTCATCCAGGATGATGATGCCGTCGCTTTCGTCTGTGATGCCGAGTTCTTTTTCAGAACAGACCATCGAATACGAATCAACGCCGCGAATTTTTGCTCGTTTGAGAGTCATCAATTGCTGTCCCTCGGCGTGACCATCATATAGAGTCGAGCCTTCTTTGGCATAGGCAACCTTGATTGGCTTTTCGAGTTTGCCTGTGCCTTTCAAATGGAAGATATTCGGCGCGCCCGTCAGCACAACCTGCTCCTGTTGACCATCATACAAGTCAAGGAGAGTCAGACGGTCTGCGTTGGGATGCGGCTTCACCTCGCGGATTTCTGCCACGACAATCTTTTCACGATCCCATGCAATGCCGTTCGTTTTAAACTCGTGCTTCTCGCCTTCCTTATAGACAGGCATTTGAAGACCGGCATAAAGAATCTCATCTACTTCCAAGCCAGCTAATGTTAATTTACGAGCTATATCTTCAACAGATATGCCGTCGAGGTCAATGAAATCTTTCATCCATGATAGAGGTATTTTCATATTCGCTTCCTTATAAGAACTTAACCACGAAGAGCACTAAGGTCACAAAGGTTTAATGCTTTGTGTATTTAATGACTTGCTTTTGATTTTCCTTCGTGTACTTTGTGTCCTTTGTGTTTGAAAATCTAGAATTGCTCCAAAAATCTCACATCGTTACCCCAGAAGTAACGGATGTCGTTGATCTTGTTGCGCAGCATCAACTGGCGTTCGGGTCCCATGCCCCAGGCGAAACCTGAATACATTTTGGGGTCGTAACCGCCGTTTTGTAGAACAACGGGATGCACCATGCCGCAACCGAGGATTTCAAGCCAGCCTGAATTCTTGCAGACTTGGCATCCCTTGCCGCCGCAGACGAAACATTCCACGTCCACTTCGGCAGATGGTTCCGTGAATGGGAAGTACGAAGCGCGGAAGCGCAGCCTTGCGCCTTCACCGAACATACGGCGGACAAAGTCTGCAATCGTTCCCTTCAGATCAGCGAAGGTGATGTTCTTGCCAACGGCGAGTCCTTCCACTTGATTGAACTGAATCTCAGAGCGAGCCGTAATCTGTTCGTAACGGAAGCACATACCGGGTAGTGCGATGCGGATCGGCGGCGGGTTCTGCGGATTCGTCGCAGCGTATTCACGCATGGCGCGGATCTGCCCAGGCGATGTATGCGTCCGCATCAAGACCGGGTTATCGCCGCGATCTCCCGCCTCCACGAAAAATGTATCCTGCATATCGCGTGCGGGATGATGCGGCGGGAAATTGAGTAGTTGAAAATTCATCTCGTCAGTTTCAACTTCGCGCGATGTATAAACTTGAAAGCCCATTTCGGCGAGAATATCCAGCACGCGCCGCAACTGCTGCGTGGATGGATGCAGCCTGCCGATATGTTGAGTACGGCCAGGTAAAGTCACATCCAGTTTTTCTTCCTCGAGGGATTTCGCCAACGTGGCATTCTTGATCGCCTCGGCCCGTTCGGCCAAAGCGGATTCCAGCGCCACCTTCACACGGTTCGCTTCCGCGCCGATAACTGGTTTCTCCTCCTTTGAGAGTTTTCCAAACCCGGCAAAGACCTGCATCAATGGCGAACTGCGCCCAACATTTGCCACACGCCAAGCCTCAAGCGCGGCCTGGTCTTTTACGGATTGCAAAGACTCCAAAGCAGATTTTTCGATCTCGTTTAATTTATCTAGCATTCGTGCCTCCAAATTTTCTCGTCATTGCGAGGGCAATGTTCTTTTGCCCGAAGCAATCTCCAACTATGTATGAGATTGCTTCGTCGCGAAAAACAAGAACGCTCCTCGCAATGACGAAATGATACAAACAAAAACCTCCCGTCCACAATTGGGACGAGAGGGAGTTCTCGCGGTACCACCCAAGTTAGTCACACTCACCGTTTAAGGTTTGTGACTCGCTTTGTGCTGACTAGCATCAGCCTCTCGAATAACGTTGAGAAAACGGTTCAGACTAATAGGTTCACATTCACCTGAACGGCTCAAGAGGGAACTTCAACTGATTTCGGTCGAGTGCAATTTCACCATTTGCTTTGCACGTCTCTGGCGGCTTCTGCCAGCCTACTTTCCTCTGTCACTGCCTTTAAATTTGATTACCATAATTATCTGCGGAATCGGGGCGATGTCAAGGCTTGGATTCTATTCGAGTTGGCGCATCAGTTTTCAGATTAAGCAGGATGCGTTACTCAGCCTTAACGAGTTGATAAGACCAGTAAATCCGCTCGCCACTTACGAAGCTGTTGTAAATGCTGGTTCCCTCCACGGCAGCGAAAGTTTCCATCATGCGATGAAGAATTTTTGGAACCAATTTGTGCGCCAGGCTTCGATAACGTGCGCTGGTTTTTTGAAGAGCGCGGAGGACATCAGGCGTGATGTTGGTTTTTGATTTGACTTGAAAGCCTGCTTCCGCAATATCGCGGTCAAGTTGAGTGGATTGCGCAGGCGGGCGAAAATCAGCATAAAGCAGATGTCCGCCCGCACGAAGAACGCGATAGACCGATTTAAAGAAAGCATCTTGCCGAGGATAGCAATGAGATGCTTCAACGTTGATAACGGCATCAAAATGATCGTCAGGGAAATCAAGTGCCTGGGCATCGCCAACACGAAAATCGATTCCCAGCACACTATGTGTTTTGCGATTGCTTTCAATGGCCGTTGGGTTTTGGTCGATTGCAGTATATGTTTTGGGATGATGATAACGTTTGACGAATGAAGCACCACCGCCATGCCCGCAACTCACTTCTAGAACATTTTTCCCAGTTAAGTTCGCGCCGCTTGCAACATGATGATAAAGTTGAATGGCAGGGCGGTTGGGCTCATCTTGGGGTTTAAGAAAAATCGTCTCGCCCTCGGGCGGCCAATACCCATAATTCAAAAAGGTGACAGGGTCATTGCCAATACGGCTGCTGATATATTGATACCAAATTTTCCAGAATGTTTGTTGAATGGGTGGCATGATTATCCTCAATTCTAAAGGAGGGGCGCTTCAGCTAATTAACTTAAGTTGCTACCTTGAAATAAAAAGAAACGTGTCACCCTCCCGAAGGACATCGGGAAGATGTGAGGGAGCGTGCTCTTCGCGACTGAAGGGTCTCTTGCTCACGGTCTCAGAGATGCTCACCGCACGGGCGTACGGCGCAAGTGTCGGGGCAAGAGCGCCCCTCAGCATGACACAACGGGAGTATGGTAGCAACTTGGAGTAATTATCTGTGTAAGCTGCATACCGTCAAGTGCGCTGCGAATTGACCTGATTCCCGCCCTGATTCTTGGCTGAATAGAGTGAAAAATCCGCCTCCCGCAGGAGTTCATCCTCATTGTTTGTTGCATCCGAAAGCGATGCTGTTCCTGCGCTTACCCGAATCTTTATGATGTCATCCCCATATTGAAGCGGATTTTGGAGCAATGCATCGAGAATTCGCTCAAGACATTCCAAGGCACGCGGCGCATCCGTTTCGGGAAATAGAAATATAAACTCATCCCCGCCATATCTTGCAAAAACATCCGCCTCGCGAATATTATTCCCGCAGATCTGGCTGACATGCCTGAGGACGGCATCCCCGGCAAGATGTCCATGTCGATCATTGATCTGCTTGAAATCATCGAAATCTATCAAGGCAATCGAAAGCGGATGGTTATGTCGCCGTGCGCGTGAAAACTCCTGGGCCACCCGTTCAAAGAAATGTCTGCGGTTGTAAGCTTGAGTAAGTTCATCCGTGATGGTAAGCTGACGTAGACGCTCCTCAGCCAGGTCCAGTTTGTGAATGAGTTGGAAGTTCCTGCCTGAGAATATTGGCGCCAAGGTGGCCGGGATCAATGCGGCAAGCAGCAAACCGAGCAATGATAGTTCACCTTCTACAACATAAAGAGTGATCGCAGTAATTAAAACGGAAGTCATCACTGCAAGGAGAGTGATAACTCCTGTAACGCTTCGTACCCCATATCGACGGAGCAGGGTGCGCAATACGGGCTTGCCATGGTCGAACATGATGATCCAATTATAGGGTAAAAACGGATAGAATCGAAACCATGAATCGCAAACTCAACCTCCCCTCATTGTTGCTTATCACGGCCCTGTTATTTGGCGCGATCATTCGCTTTTATCCTGTTGCCTCAAACGGCTTCCCCCTCAACGACGGCGGCATGTTCTACACGATGATTCATGACCTGAAAGCCAACGGTTATGCCTTGTCGCAATTCACCACGTATAACCATGCGGATATTCCCTTTGCCTATCCGCCCTTGGGATTTTATATCGCCGCGCTTCTTTCCGCGCTCACACCTGATTCTGATCTATGGGTCTTGCTTTACATCCCAGCCTTGATCAACACCATCTCCATCCTTATCTTTTATCTATTTGCAAAAGAAACTCTAAACTCGCGTATATCCGCTTCACTGGCTGTACTGATCTTTGCGCTTTCGCCGCGTTCTTTTCTTTGGCAGGTAATGGGTGGAGGGATCACGCGTTCATTCGGCGCGTTGTTCATGATGCTTTTCTTTTATAAAGCCATACAATTATTTAAAAACTATAGCCACAAGGAACTTATCCTTACTATCCTCTTTGGCGCAGGCGCAGTGACGAGTCATCCGCAGACCGCTTTGCACGCGGCTCTGGGTGGCTTGCTGATCTTCATTTTTTACGGCTTCAACAAACGTGGATTCATTTCCGCTTTATTGTTAGGCCTGGGTGTGGCCTTAATCACCGCCCCCTGGTGGCTGACTGTGCTAACCCGTCACGGCTTGGATCCATTTATTTCTGCAGGCCAAACCAGCCAGCGGACACTTGCATCATATCTCGGCCTCCTTTATTTTGATGGGCTTGGAGATTACCTTTTTCTCCCCGTATTATTGCTTGCATTCATTGGTATATTCATCTCACTCAGAAAACGCGAATTCTTTTTGGTCACATGGATTGTGCTGGCCTATCTAATCGACCCGCGCGGTGGCGATGGCATTGCTTTGCTCGCGCTATCTATTCTGGCGGGTGCAGGCTTGCTAAAACTATCAGCATGGATTGGACGCTTGGACGGCGACCAGGCTGAAGTGGCGTTTATGAAGCCCGGTGTTCAAATCTTGTTATTTGTATTGACCATTTACTTCATCCTGACTGCCAGCATTTTTGATTTTCAACTGGTCAACACAAGTTTGAAAGCGGATGATCTTGCGATGATCGAGTGGGTGAATAAGAATGTGGAAATAGATAAGACTTTTTTGCTTGCAACAGGTCGCGAGTTTTCCATGTCTGACCCGCTGCAAGAATGGTTCCCCGCGTTGACGGGTCAATACAGCGTGACAACTATGCAGGGTTTGGAATGGACTCTGGGCGAAAACTTTTTCCCCTGGTATGCGCAATTGGTAAAGTTTCAACATTGCGCGGATATGAATTGTGTAAGTGAATGGTCAGCCCGCAATGGAGTGAACTATGACTATTTGGTTGTGATGATTCCCGCAGAAAATGATAATGGTGCATTGGCAAAGTCATTAAGAGACCTCGGCGTTTCCGTCCGTAGTTCGGCTTTGCATTTGTTAGTGTATGAGACCGAACGAGTATTGGTGTTTGAATTAAAGAGGTAATTATGTCGTTGCGAGGCGGCGCATTTCCGCCGAAGCAATCCCCTCATTGTTGAGGGTTGCTTCGGACAAAAACAGGAACGCCCTCGCAACGACATTTACTTAATTCCCTTCCCATTCATTCATAAATTGATCTAAAAATTTAACCATCACTTCGTGCCGTTGCTCCGCAATTCGTTTTGCGTTTTTTGTATTCATCATGTCTTTTAACAAAAGCAGTTTTTCATAAAAGTGATTGATGGTGGTGCTTTTGCTATTTTTATATTCTTCAAAGCTGGCGTGCATTTTGGGCGGCGAGTCTGGGTCGTACATCATCCTGTTTTGGTAGCCGCCATAAGCGAAAGCACGCGCGATACCAATGGCGCCGATAGCGTCGAGTCTATCTGCATCCTGCACGATGAAGCCTTCTATTGAATCCATTTTGTTTTCCACACCTGCACCTTTGTATGAGATGTGCATGATGATCTCGCAGACGGCGTCAGCGATGGGAATGTCTACGGAGCAGGATTCAAGCCAGGCACGCGCGCGACGCGGAGTCTCATCTTCGACCTCGTTGAATTTCCAGTCGTCAAGATCGTGCAGCAGCGCAGCAAGTTGAACGATGAACATATCCGCCCGCCCCGCGTCATGTTCGCAGATAGTGATGGCATTCTTCCACACGCGATAGATGTGCCACCAATCGTGCCCCGAGGAATCGTCTGAAAATTCCTGCTTGATGTATTCGGCTGTTTTTTGGATGATTTCTTGTTGATTCATTCCCCTATTTTCCCACAAAATAATTCAGGCATCTCGCATTTTTCAAAGGGTGTTTTTCAACAGGACTTTACGCAGTTCTTCTTCCAAACGCCTGCGCGCACGGATCGCAATTGGCGCATGTAGAAACCTGCGGAGTGTGGACTCATCCTTCTCTTTCTCATACCAATATCGAAATATCTCGATTACGCCCGCATTATTTCCGAGTCGTTGAACTGCCACTACATCCCCGGCTTTGATCTCCCCTTCAGCGAGGACACGACAATAAAAGCCTGGCCGTTCCGCATCACGATACTTTTTAACGAACTGTGGATCACCCATACGCGCCGCCAAAGTTCCACACGGGATGCGCGGCGCGGTCACTTCAAGGATTACATTGCCGATCTGTAATCGATCGCCGATGTTGAAGTCTGCGCTTTCAAGATCAGAAATGGTGATATTTTCTCCAAATGTGCCGGGCGTCAATTCATATCCCAATTCATTTGACCACCAGGCATAATCCGCCGCGCCGAAGACGTACACAGCCTGGTCGGGTCCACCATGATGTTTCTTGCTGTGGATGACATCATCCTTCAAGCCAAGCGTTGAAACATGAACTGCATTCTGAACAGGTGACTTGTAAATGCCTGTTTTGTCCAGCGAGTTTGCAGTTTGCAACTCGCGTTCCACGCCAATGTTTACACTGATAATTTTCATAAGCATATTAAGTAATCGGTCGAAAGGTTTTTAAGCATATCTTTGGCTTTTCGGGGGCTGCCCTAAAGGGTGCTTCGCGAAGCCCCCGAAGGAGCAGGAATGTTTACACTGATGATGTTCATGAGAATAACAATGCCACGTTTCTATTGATTCAACAACCCGAGTAATTTTGTTGTATCCGCAAGGATCGCATTCGCGCCCATTTTCTTTAACTCGGGTTCTTCGCCGAAGCCACAAAGTACCCCCACAGTTTGCGTGCCAGCCGATTTGCCCGCGCGGATATCCACTGTGGTATCGCCGATCATCAGGCAGTTTTCAGGAGCGGTATTCATTTTTTGCGCGGCGAGCAAAACTGGATCGGGATATGGTTTTGTATATTTGGCCGATAAACCGGTAACAACTACGTCAAAATATTTCAGCAGATCGAATTTCTCAAGGAAAGCCAGTGTACCGCGTTCATCCCTGGCACTGACAACCGACATCGGATAACGCCCATGCAGTTGTTTGAGCATTTCATCCACGCCGGGGATAAGCAGAAATTCTTTTGAGGAGTAGTTGCGATGACGGGACATCCAATTGATGATAGCCACCATCTCATCGTCGATGCCCGCTGTATCAGCCAGGCCGAGCAGGGCATTGCCGGGGGCCTCGACCCACATCACAAAACGGCGGGCAAAATGATCGGGGTCTTCAAAGAGGAATCTCGGAATAAAACGCGAAATTTTTCGTGCGTACAGGTCATCTGTGTCACTGAGTGTGCCGTCCACATCAAAACACAGGGCTTTTACTTGGGTAATTTCAAAGGACATGGATTAATTGTACCAAAAGGGCTATACTTAACTCTGTACCGACCATGGCTGAAGAAACCCGCGCACGCTCCCTCCTTGAACTATTAATCAGCGTTAGCCGTGAGGTTGCCACAGCATTAGACCTTCGCACTGTTTTGCAACGCCTGCTCTTTGCCGCCATTCAAAACGTGGGCGGAGAGCGCGGCAGCATTGTTGTGATGGATGATCTTGGCAAGCCGGTGGATGCCACCATTGTTTACGGCAGGCAGTTCCATGAGCATACCACGCAGCAGCTTCGTGATACTGTGGAGCGTGGTCTGGCCGGATGGGTGGTACAGCATCGCAAATCGGCGCTGCTTCCAGATACCAGTAAGGATGAACGTTGGTTGCGCCGCGCAGATGATGCCATTGAAAAGACCGGTGCCAAGTCTGCGATTTGCGTGCCGTTGATGGCGCGAGAGCGTTTGGTGGGGGTATTGACGCTGGTCCATTCGGTTCCACATGCATTTACAGATGAACATTTGGAATTAATGCAAGCCATTGCTGACCAGGCCAGTGTGGCAGTTTTGAATGCACGCCTATACACCGAGAGCCAGCGGACTGCGCGCGTGATGACCGCCCTGGCAGAGGGTGCGGCAGCTATTAATACCTCGCTCGAAATGGCGGATGTATGGCGGCGCATCCTTAACCAGACCATGCAGGCGCTCCAGGTGGAGACCGTGGCTCTGGCTTTGATAGACCATACCAGCAATGACTTGATCTTCCACGCCGCTGCCGGGCATAACTCCGGGAATATTCCAGGCCGGCACATTCCCGCCGGGCAGGGGCTTGCAGGCTTAGTGATCGGTGATGGGCACGGGCTGGTGGTACCAGACGTCAAACAGGATTCGCGTTATAGCGAAGTGGACAGGTTCGGAGGAATCGAGATGCGGGCTGTTGCCATTGCTCCGATCCAGTCACAGGGAAGAGTGATCGGCGTGCTGGAGGCGATCAATCCCGTCTCCGGTTCGTTCGACCCGGATGCGATGGTGGTGATGACTGGCCTGGGAAGCCTGGCAGGCACGACCATCCAAAACGCGGAACTTTTTGATCGTTTGCAAAAAGCACACAAACATTATCGTGAGTTGTTCGAAGACAGTGTGGATACAATCCTGATCACAGACTGGGATGGTAAGGTGTTGGAAGCGAACCGCCAAGCTGTAAAATTGAGCGGCTATAATGTTGAGCAGTTGCATTCGATGAGCATTGAACAACTGCATGAAGTCAATTGGAATAAAACAGGTTTAAGTTTTGAATCGCTCAAGCGCGACCAGGAATGCGATTATGAATCCAACCTGCATCGGCAGGATGGCCGCGCAACGCCCATCGAAGTATATGCGCGCCGTGTGGAATTTGAAGAGACCGACTCGATCCAATGGATCTTGAGGGACATCACCGAACGCAAAGAGCTGGATGCCTTGCGTGAGGATATGACATCCATGATCTATCATGACCTGCGCTCACCGCTTGGAAATATTGTTTCAAGCCTTGAGATGATGAGTGGTTTGATGCCTGTGGATGATACGCTGAACACCATGTTTAATATCGCGCGGAATTCCACTGCCCGCATTCAGCGCCTGGTGAATTCACTGCTGGATATCAACCGTCTTGAATCCGGGCAGCCGATTGCAGACCAGGATGCAGTGGACCCGATGGCTTTGATCCGTGAATCCATCCGTGATGTGGAACCAACCGCAGCCGGACGGCAGCAAACGATTGAGAATAAAACAAATACCGTGCTCCCACTCATTTGGGTGGATGTGGATATGATCCACCGTGTCATCATTAATCTGCTGGAAAATGCGATCAAATTTACGCCGGTGAATGGTCACATTGAGGTCGGTGCGCAAACCTCCGATGGCGTTTTTGTAAAATTCTGGATTCGTGATAACGGCCCTGGCATTTCAAAACCAGACCAGGATCGTATTTTTGATAAATTCACTCGTTTGCGCGGCAAGGACCGGCCCACCGGACTGGGGGTCGGCCTTGCGTTTTGTCGGCTGGCAGTGCTTGGGCATGGCGGCGAGATCTGGGTGGAAAGCGAGCCCGGAAAAGGTACAACTTTCTGTCTTACTTTACCTGTGGCGCAAAAGAAACCAACAGGCGAACTTAAACGGCAAACCGGTAAATTGGTTATGAAACAACCCAGGCCATAATTTTCCATCCATTCATAAATTGATTTTTTTTATTTCTTTTTTTCCAGGAGTAACATGCAGGAAGTAGCAAAAAACATTCTGATCGAAGACCAGTTTCCCGGCGTCACCCTTGGCGTGATTGCCACACAGCGCGGATTGATTCAAATAGATGCGCCACCCTCCCCTGAAGATGCCCGTTCATGGCGCGCAGCATTGATGAACCTGGGCGGCGGCATGGAACGTGTTCTGGTCAATCTGGATGCGCATCCAGACCGAACCCTCGGCGCGCGTGCCATGGATTGCACAGTCATTGCACATGAAAAAACAGCCAATACCTTTCGCACACGTCCCAGCACTTTCAAAGCACAAGGCGAGGAAACAGGCGCAGATTGGGAATCAATTGCCGGGCTCGGCAGTGTGCGCTGGTCTCCTCCTGAAATCTCTTTTACAGATCAAATGACCCTGCATTGGAGCGAGTCACCTGTGTATCTTGAGCATCACCCCGGCCCATCCAATGGCTCCATTTGGGTGCACCTGCCGCAGGAAAAGGTTTTGTTCATTGGTGACGCCGTGTTAAAGAACCAGCCGCCTTTCCTGGCAGGTTCAAACCTCAGAGCCTGGCTTGACTCATTGAATGCGCTGCTTGACCCGTCCTTTAAAGGATATACATTTATTAGCAGCCGCGGCGGCATCGTAAATGCGAGTGCGATAAAAACACAACACGATTTTCTCAAGCACGTCAACGACAAGCTGGATAAGATCACAGCCAAAAAGCCGAATCCCGCTGCGACCGAGAAACTGGTCACCTCACTATTGACCTGGTACAAGGCCCCGGCTGCCCGCCAAAAACAATTCGCCCAGCGCCTGCGCTATGGTCTGCTTCACTACAATTCGCGCCATCACCATGCTTCCACCCAGCCTTATGAGGATTAATGACTCTCGCACAACCCATCCTTGAGCTGACTCGCGGCTCGATCATTGAATCCACTCACTTTGGCTCCATCGCAATCGTGGATTCAAGCGGAAAACTCCTGCACTCCCACGGCGACCCTCACACGGTCGCCTTTTTGCGCTCATCCGCCAAGCCTTTCCAGGCTATTCCCTTCGTTGAACATGGTGGCGTGGAACATTTCGGGTTCACACAAAAGGAACTTTCCATTTCCTGTGCCTCGCATGAAACATCACAGATGCATCTTAATACCGTTGCAGGAATGCAGAAAAAGGTTGGGATTCAGGAAAGTCATCTGCAATGCGGCGGACATTTACCCGGCGATCCGAACAAATTGAAACAGGTCATTAAAGAAGATATTAAACCAACCTCTAATTTCAATAACTGCTCAGGCAAACATACTGCCATGCTGGCCTATGCCAAAATGCGCGGACTGCCTCTCGAAAATTATCTGGCCTTTGATCATCCCATCCAAAAAGCGATATTGAAAACTTTCTCTGAAATGTGCGGCATTGAAACGGGTAAGATCGAACTCGGCATCGACGGTTGCTCTGCGCCCAATTTTGCCATTCCATTAATCAATGCCGCCCTCGGCATGGCGCGGATTTGTGATCCACGTGACTTGAATGAAACACGTGTCATTGCATGCAAGAAGATAACAACCGCCATGACCACACATCCCGAAATGATCAGTAATTACGGTGAGTTCGATTGTGAGCTTATGAAAGTTGGCGAAGGTAGAATCATCACAAAACGCGGCGCGGAGGGATTCCAGATCATCGGCCTCATGCCCGGCGTATATACCCAAAACGGCGTAGGCATTGCCTTCAAAGTAATGGATGGCGATAAAGCCTCGATGAATGACAAACTTGAAACAAGCACACGTGTAAGACCCGCTGTTACGCTTGAAATTCTGCGCCAACTGCATGTGTTGAATGAGAAGCAATTACAATCCCTCGCGAACTTTGGTCCCGAAAAAATATTGAAGAATTATGCAGGGCTTGATACTGGGAAGTCACAGCCTGTTTTCAAACTTGCATGAAATGAATCTTCTTGAAGACCCTTTGATCCAAAATCTTGTCGCCCGGTTGAATCAGCCGGGCGTTGTTGGCCTTGCTCTCGTAGGCAGTTATGCACGTGGGCAGAACACACCGCACAGCGATGTGGATGTGGATATCTTCGTTGAAACTCTTCCATCCGAACCCTATATACTGCGCCATCTCGATGGTCACTTGATTAGCTTGAAATTCATAACAATTGAAAAAGAATACGAATCCCTCGCACAGCCTGAAAAAGCGGTTTGGGCTGTTCCAGGATTAAAACAAATGGCAATTCTTGTCGATGATTTTGGTCGTTTGGCTGGTCTGAAGCAGGCAGCCCGGGATTTCAACTGGCAAAGCCTGCAATCCGTCGCGGATGAATACGCCATGGAGGAATTAATGGGGTGTGCCGAAGAAGCGCAGAAGATCATCAATGGTTTGCTGCACAGTAATGAATCAAAGGTGTTGTATGCGGTCTTGGGCCTGTTCAATGGGCTGGCAAATGCGGTGGCTGTTCAACGCGGATTAATGATGGAGAGCGAAAATCGTTATTTCGAGATCATCCAGGAAAGCGTGGGCCGATCTCATGCATGGACGCAGGCATTTCGCCTTACGCTGGGCGCAGATCCAGGTGATGTAAAAATCCCTGCCTACATAACACGCGGACAGGCTGCGCTTGCGCTATATCAACAGACTGCGCAATTATTCAAAAACATCATCACTGAGAAACATTATGATGTCATTGAGAATACGCTACAATTGGTTAAACAATATGAAGAATCTGAAAACACGCGCACTCAAGATCCATCAAACACTGATTGAAGCCTTTGGCGAACCAACCTGGCGCAACCCTTTGCCTGCCATTGACGAACTCATTTCAACCATCCTTTCACAAAACACAAACGACATCAACCGTGACCGCGCTTTCAATTCCTTGCGTGCCAAATTTCCAACATGGGAAGCAGTGCGCGACGCCATGCAAGAGGATGTGATCAATGCGATTAGACCGGCAGGACTCGCGAATCAAAAGGGACCGCGCATGCAACAAGTCTTGCGCGCCATCACGGAGGAACGCGGCTCGCTCAATCTGGACTTTTTAGCTGGTCTGCCCATCGAAGAAGCGCGCACCTGGCTGACAAAGTTCAACGGCGTGGGACCCAAGACTGCTGCCATCGTTCTATGTTTTTCATTGAACATGCCCGCCTTCCCGGTCGATACGCATGTATACCGCGTCACTGGACGTATCGGCCTCCGCCCCGAGAAGATGACCGTGGAACAAGCACACACGCATCTCGAATCGATCTTCCCACCTGAGACGTATTACGCAGCGCATTTGAATTTGATCCGTTTGGGGCGGGAGGTTTGCAATGCTAGAAAACCGAAATGTCCGCAGTGTCCAATAAATGAGTTATGTGATTACAAGGATAAAACGAAGTAGCATGTCATTGCGAGGAAGCGGAGCGACGAAGCAATCTCAGTCACAGCGCAAGAGATTGCTTCGGGCGTACAAACACTGCCCTCGCAATGACCGGAAAGCAACATGAACGAAACCCCTCCCGTCAGTATTGCCCTTGAAAAGATAGGCATACCGCATAAAGTCTTTCGTCACGAGAATCCTGTCGCCTCGTTTGAGCAGGCCGCGAGTGACCGTGGACAGCGTCCCTCGCAGGTGGTGCGGAGTATTTTGTTCCGCATCGCGGAGGATGAATTTATAATGGCTCTTGTAGCTGGGCCTGACCAGATCTCGTGGAAGACCTTGCGGAAATATCTTGGGCGTTCGCGCGTTTCGATGGCAACGGAAGATGAAGTCCTGGCCGTGACGGGATATCGAATCGGGACGGTGGGGCCTTTCGGATTGCATCGCCAACTCAAAGTCCTGATCGAAGCGGGTGTGATGAAAGAGGAAGAAGTGTCCATCGGGTCGGGGATGCGAAATACCGCGGTCATCTTGAAGAGTGATGATTTGCGTCGCGCTTTGAAGGATGCAGAGATTGTTGAATTGATCATGGAGAATTGATGTCGGACTACAAGCAACGTACCCTGGATTTTCTTGAAATTGAATGGGCAACATACATTGAGCGAATCAACCGCTTGCCTGTGGATGAAGGTATCAAGCGCGTGAACAAGCAAGGCTATGAGCGGTTTCGCGATATGCTGGCACATATACTGGCCTGGTGGGAGGAGGCGATGCCGATCATCATGGCAATTGCCGAGGGACGCGAATATGAACGCAAAAAATATGATTTTGCCGTTTTCAACGCCGCGGCGGTTGCAGAATATAAAAGCTGGGATGAAGCTGAATTTCTGGCCCATTTTGAGAAAACGCGTCAGAAAGCCGGGGCAGAACTAAGGTCCATGAATGAAGCGGCCTGGGAGAATCGGCGTGTGCGCGCGTGGATCAACGGAGTCTTTATCGAGCACGCGCGCGAGCATCTGGTCGCGTTGGATCGTTTTCTTGTTTTGGACACACTTCAACATGAATGGAATACGTACATCGAGAGATTTGCGAAGATCGAAGATAAGGAAGCGTTCCTGAAAAAACAGGGCGTGGAGAATCTTCGTGAACTGCTTGGGCATGTGATCGGCTGGTGGGAGGAAGGTAAACGCATTATCACAGGAATTTTGAATGACCCGAACTTCAAATGGCAGGAGCCCGATACAGATGCCTTCAATGCCGAATTGATCGTAAAATATAAAAAACTTTCTGATGCAGAAGTACAGAATCAATTTGAAAACAAAAGATTGGATATGATAAAGCTCGTAAACGATCTTCCAGAGGATGCCTTTATGAATTCTGATATTGAAGACTGGCTGGCGGCGGATGTGGTTGAACATTTTGATGAGCACCTCATCAAGGGATAAATTATGGAACACATTGTTTACCTTGCGCTTGGAAGTAATATCGGCAACCGCCTTGCCAATTTGAAGAATGCGATCAGCAATCTCACGCCGCAATTGAACGTGAAGAAGAAATCGCCTGTGTATGAGACGCCGCCCTGGGGCTACAAGGAGCAGGCCGCGTTTTTGAATCAAGTGGTGATGGCTGAAACCTACCTTGAACCTGAAGAATTACTGGCACACCTAAAACGGCTGGAAATTGCGTTGGGACGCGAGGAAAGTTTTCAGAACGGCCCGCGCTTGATCGATATTGATATTTTGTTCTTCGATGACTTGATCATTGATTCACCTCCACTGGTGATTCCCCATCCGCGTTTGCATCAACGCGCTTTTGTGCTCGTGCCGTTGAATGACATTGCGCCCAATCTCTTTCATCCCCTGCTGGGCAAACCTATCCGTGAGCTGCTACTGGATGTGGATCGGATCAATATCAATTTGTATGAAGGAAAGTAATTAAAAACTCCGGCGGTTGAGTAGCCCCGCGTGTTTTTCGCGGGGCGTATCGAAACCACAAATGAATGGAAAATCAATATCTTCCCTAAACTTGTTGGTTTCGACACTTGCACCTGGTGCAAGTGCAGGTGTACGAGCGGGAAGAACGCCCACTCTACTCAACCAACGAGCTGACTTGTAAAGGAAACAGTGCATGAAAATCGTTCGTTATCAAAGCAATAGCGACCTGCCAAAATACGGCTGGATGCTGGAAGACAAGATCGGTGAAATTCAGGGGAATATCTTTGGCGAGTATCGCCGCCGTGAGGCAAGAACTCCCGTGGCCGAATTGAAACTGCTCGCACCTTGTGAACCGAGCAAGATCATATGCGTGGGACGCAACTATGTGGAACATGCCAAAGAGTTGGGTAATGAAATTCCCAAAGTGCCGCTCATCTTTTTAAAGCCGCCTTCATCGATCATCTCCAACGGAGAGAATATCTATTTGCCCCCGCAATCCAGCCAGGTGGAGCATGAAGCGGAACTGGTGGTCGTCATCGGCAAGCGTGCAAAAAATATCACCACTGAAACTGCCAAAGAATACATTTTCGGGTACACCATCGGTAATGACATCACCGCGCGCGACCTGCAAAAGACGGACGGTCAATGGACTCGCGCGAAAGGCTTCGATACATTTTGTTCCTTCGGCCCGTGGATCGACACTGAGTTCGATGCATCGGATGCGGTGGTGACCTGCCGCGTGAACGGGCAGATGCGCCAGATGGCATCCACGCGAGACATGGTTTTCAACGTTGCTACATTGATCGCATACATTTCATCTGTGATGACGCTTGAGCCCGGCGACCTTATCTTCACCGGCACGCCCGCAGGGGTGGGTGAATTGAAGAACGGCGATGTGGTGGATGTGGAAATTGAAGGGCTTGGGAAGTTGAGTAATCCGGTGAAAGTATGATTTTTCCGTCATTGCGAGGGCGATGCTCTTTCGCCCAAAGCAATCTCAAGATCAAAGTTGGAGATTGCTTCGCCGCTTAGTGCAAGTGCGCGGCTCGCAATGACGACATTATCGTTAGGAGTTTGTTATGCCAACAAAAGAATTTCAAACCTTTCTCGAAAAATACCCCACCTACAAGCAAACCGAATCGATTGATGTGTTACGCAAGAAGGAATATGCACGACTTGATGCGGGTGAGCATATTTATCTTGATTACACGGGTGGCGGAATTTATGCTGAGTCGCAGATCAAAAAGCATCATCAACTACTGCACGAGAATGTATATGGCAACCCGCATTCATCCAACCCCACATCGCTTGCGGCTACTGAGCTTGTGGAAGGCACGCGCGAATACATCCTCAAATTTTTCAACGCTGACCCAAATGAATATCTCGCCATCTTTACATCCAATGCCAGCGGCGCGCTGAAACTGATCGGCGAGTCTTATCCATTTTCAAATGGGCGTTATCTTTTAACTTTCGATAATCACAATTCGGTCAATGGGATTCGGGAATTCGCCCACGCGCGCGGCGCAGAGGTGACCTATATCCCCGTCATGCTGCCAGACATGCGAGTGGACGCTTCGCAACTGGACCTTGAACTGGCCCGGCCTTCGACGGCTGGCCACAATCTTTTTGCATACCCCGCGCAATCGAACTTCTCCTCGGTCAAACATCCATTGGAGTGGATCGAGAAGGCCCACGCTCACGGCTGGGATGTATTGGTCGATGCTGCCGCTTACGTCCCCACTAATAAATTGGACTTGAGCAAAGTCAAACCTGATTTTGTGCCGATCTCATTTTATAAAATATTCGGCTACCCCACGGGACTTGGCGCATTGATCGCGCGCAAATCTGCGTTGGCAAAATTGCATCGTCCCTGGTTCGCGGGTGGGACAATTACCGTCGCATCCGTGCAGGGTGATAAATATTATCTGGCCGATGGCGCCGCCGCCTTTGAAGATGGCACGCTGGATTACCTCAATATCCCCGCGCTTGAGATCGGACTCAGACACATCGAATCGATTGGCTATGATGTCATCAGCGAAAGAGTTAAAACATTAACAAGCTGGCTGTTGGAGAATCTTACAGCCATGAAACACAGCAACGGGAAACCCCTTGTGCGAGTCTTTGGACCAACTTCCAGTGAGGGAAGAGGCGGAGCGGTCACTGTCAATTTTTATGATAAAGATGGAGAGGCCTTCGATCATCGTTTTATCGAAAGCGAAGCCAACAAGGTCAACATATCGCTGCGCACGGGCTGTTTCTGTAATCCTGGCGCTGGCGAAATTGCCCTCGGCATCTCCCGCGTGGAGTTGGATGTCTGCTTCACATCCCCCGAGCACGAGAATAGATTATCCATTGATGATTTCCGCTTGTGCATTGATGGTAAATCATCTGGGGCAGTAAGAATCTCCGTAGGTATGGTCACAAACTTTAATGACGTGCAGGCGTTTTTATCGTTTGCGAGAGGGCTGTTGAGTTAGTCAAGCCACGTGATGACAGTCACCTTTAAGGTGACTGTCACGTTTGGTCATAATTTGCAGCCGTTTCGCCGTTGCTGAAAGGGTTATTAGGATAAATGATAATGAAACAGAAAGATAGTGCCATTGAAAAAATTGTTGCATTAACCATTAAGTTGTTTGAAACCTTAAAAAGCATGGGCATACACGACCACAATACAGCATGGCTAGACTTTCTTCATTGGGATCAAAAAATAGATAAAAAGCAAAAGCAGGCACGTTTATTGATGGATAAAATTACATCAGCAATTCTTCAAGAAACCCAGCAGGTTTCATCCAGATTAATACATACTAGAGTGATTTATCATTTACTTGCTAGCGCCATATGTGAACTGCAATGACATCCGTTACAAAAAAACTGCAATGTGATCCGTTACAGTTCTAACGCCAAAAACTGCAATGACATATGTTACACCTTCTGGTGGAAGAGCTAGGAGGTGGAACGATGGAGACCGAGATTACGCTTCGCAAACGAGCCGTTGCCCTGCATCTGCAAGGCTGGAAGAAGAGTGAGATCGCCCGGAAACTCGAGCGATCCCGCCCCTGGGTCGATCGGTGGATCGATCGGTATTGTCC